>DOFS01000440.1 GCA_003523945.1 Nitrospiraceae bacterium
TGATTGGAATTGGCATGGCATTAATTACCACAACCGTACAAGCACAATTGCTTGAGAAAAAGACACTGTCCCTCCAGGCCGCAAAAAAAGTGGCAGCGGCGGCAGAAACCGATGCCCGGACAAAGGGAGCGCGAGTGGTCATCGCCGTGGTTGATGAAGGCGGTCACCTTCTCCTGTTGGAACGCCTGGACGATACCCAGGTGGCCAGTGTGGACGTGGGCATCGGCAAGGCCAGGACCGCTGCCATTTTCCGGCGACCCAGCAAGGTGTTTGAAGATCAAATCCGGAACGGGAGAATCGCCGCTCTTGGCCTTCCAGGGGTCACGGCTCTTCAAGGCGGCGTCCCCATCATTGTCGATCACCAGGTGATCGGCGCCATCGGGGTGAGCGGCGAAACCCCGCAACAGGACGAAGACATTGCCATGGTAGGAGCCCAGGCTTTGGCCACACCGTGAGTCCATAACCAACCAGGATTCACCCTTCGGATGTTGGCAGGACCAAGACCCGAACGGTGATTCTTGATCGGGATTTGCATGATGTCATCAACAAGGAGAAACAGTATGAACCGATTCATTTCCACGTCAATCGGCTTGGCCTTTGGACTTATCTTCGTCGGTTTACCCCTCACACTGGCCCAGGTGTCGGATAGACGCTCCCTTACCTTAGAAGGCGCGCACAAAGTCATCGCCGGCGCAGTGGCGGCCGCGAAAAACATGAATGCTCCAGGAGGATCGATTGCCATTGTCGATGACGGCGGGAACCTCCTGGCATTGGAGCGATTGGACGGCACCTTTGCCGCCTCTTCCAATATTGCCATTGGAAAGGCACGCACGGCGGCATTGTTCAAAAAGCCCACCAAAGCCTTTGAGGACGTGATCAACAAAGGACGAACGACCATGGTGGCCCTCAACGACTTTACTCCTCTGCAAGGAGGCATTCCGATTCAATGGGAAGGGACGGTCGTGGGCGCGATTGGTGTCAGCGGTGCTGCCAGTGCTCAACAGGACGAGGAATTGGCGATGGCCGGCGCGGAAGCGTTGGATGGCATGAACACCTCCCTAACATCCTCGTCCCACTTACAGCCCGTCACGTTTATCGGCAGTCAAAAAGTGTCCGAAGCCTTTTCCAAAGGGGCCGTACTGGTCGGTGAAGAAGAGAACATGATGCATGCGGCCAGGAATTACATGGTTCATGCCAGTCATCGGGAAAAACCGGGAATGGCAGAGATCCATGATTTAGACACGGATATCGTCTACGTGCTTCAGGGCAAGGCAACGCTCGTGACCGGAGGACAAGCCGTTGATGCCAGAACGATTGCTCCCCATGAATCCCGAGGCTCGGCCATTACGGGAGGAGAGACCCGTCATCTGGTTCCGGGGGATGTCATCATTATTCCCAATGGGGTGCCCCATTGGTTCCAGGAGGTTGAACCTCCTTTTAATTATTACGTGGTGAAAGTCAGGTAAACGAAAACCCTGTTCAGGAATAGGAAGAAAAATCATGTGTCGTTTGTTGAAAATCGTCGTTCTGTTGACCACACTTGGAATACCTAATCTTGGGTGGAACGTCTCCACAGGATCGGCGCATTCATCCATCCTCAATACACGACCCGATGCGGTCGTCGATCTCATGACCGAAGAAGGCGTTCGGGTGGTTCAGGGACAGTGGCGCTATCACGATACATCAATTGTAGAGGTGGACCACAACAGTCCCGGTCAGGACTTAGGACCCAGCGGCCCTCCACACCGTACCCACGACCTTCTGCCTCAGGCCGGGGCTAAAGAGTTTGACGATTCTGCCTGGGAACAAATTCCGGCTCCCGGGTTGGAAACCAGACGAGCTACAGGAAAATTGTGTTTTAATTGGTATCGGCTCAACCTCACGATTCCCGAGCGAATCGGAACCTTTTCCACCACCGGATCAACAGTCGTATTTGAAATCGTCATCGACGACTATGCTGAAGTGTGGGTGGACGGCAAACTACCTCTGATCCTTGGACAAGCCGGAGAACACCTGATACAAGGCTTCAACGCCCCTAACCGGGTTGTCCTTTCCCGCAACGTACAACCCGGCCAGACTATTCAGTTGGCTGTGTTTGGAGCCAACGGACCCCTATCCAATCCCCCTGCCAACTTTATTTGGGTTCGATCCGCGACATTGGATTTCTATCACCCCTCACGGATCGAACAGAGCAAAGAGTTGGTTGGACAGGTGGTCCGGAGGGATCCAGGCCTCGACGCTATTGTGACTTCGGACACGAAATTGGAAAAACTGGCCTCAGGATTTTCGTTTACGGAAGGCCCGGTGTGGGTTTCAAAATCGGAAAAGTCCGAAGGCTATCTCCTCTTCAGCGATCCCAACGACAACACAATTTACCGCATGACAGCCGATGGAACCGTTTCGATTTTCCGGGTCAAAAGCGGATATTCAGGCTTGAACATCGGTGAATACCATCAACCCGGTTCCAATGGCCTTACGCTCGACCGACAAGGGCGGCTGACGATTAATCAACATGGAAACCGGCGTATCATCCGTGTCGAACCACACGGCAATATCACGATCCTGGCTGACCGGTATGAAGCCAAGCGATTCAATAGCCCCAACGACCTGGTCTACAAATCGGATGGGTCTCTTTATTTCACTGATCCGCCATTCGGCCTTCCCAAGGTCTTCGACGATCCCCAAAAGGAACTGCCCTATAGCGGCGTGTTCCGCTGGCATCGGGGAACGGTCCAATTGCTGAGCACGGATTTGACCGGACCCAATGGCCTCGCGTTTTCACCCGATGAGCAATACCTCTATGTGGATAATTGGGATCCCAAGAAAAAAGTCATCATGCGCTACGGCGTCCGGGATGACGGCACCTTGGCCAACGGGCAGGTGTTCTTCGATATGACCAACGCGCCTGGCGAAGATGCCCTTGACGGCTTAAAAGTCGATCAAGAGGGAAATGTCTATGTAACGGGACCCGGCGGATTATGGATCATTTCACCGGAAGGCACACATCTCGGCACCATCACAGGCCCGGAAGATCCACATAACATGGCTTGGGGGGATGACGACCACAAAACATTGTATATCACGGCGCAAACCGGAATTTATCGCATCCGCCTGAATATCCCGGGAACCGGCGTGCAAAGGTGAAATGGTGTGATCATGAAAGGCAAAAGCAAAGAACTCGTTTTTGTTGTTGTGGGGCTTACCGCGTTGTGGAATTTTTGGAATCCGGCAAGCGCCCTGTCGGTTGCATCACCGGGCAATCCGGGTTCGCCAACAGTCCACCGCATTAAGCTGGACCCAAGATTCGACCAGCTGATTTCTCCTGATAGTGTAGTCGAAAGGCTGGCTGAGGGTTTCACATGGGTGGAAGGTCCCCTTTGGAATGCCAATGACCAGATGCTGCTGTTCTCCGATATTCCCGCCAACTCCGTCTTCGCTTGGAAAGCAGGAAAGGGCATTAGCCTTTTCTTGCACCCCAGCGGATACTTAGGAAACACGCCATTCACAGGAAAAGAATCTGGCTCAAACGGGCTGACTTGGGATTCCACCGGCCGATTGGTTTTGTGCCAGCATGGAGACCGCCGCATTGTCCGATTGGAACAGGACGGACAATTCACCATCCTGGCGGATCGCTACCAGGGCCGACGTCTGAACAGCCCGAACGATCTGGTCTACAGACCCAATGGTGATTTGTATTTCACCGATCCCCCATTCGGGCTGCCCAAGCAATTCCACGATCCCTCTAAAGAATTGCCCTTCCAGGGTGTGTATCGTTTGACTCCCCAGGGCCGACTCGACTTGCTCATACAGGATGTGATCGCCCCGAACGGCCTGGCCTTCTCTCCCGATGCAACAAAGCTCTATGTGACCGATGTGAATCCGAAGCGGCCGGCGTGGTTGGTCTATGATGTCCTGAGTGACGGAACCATGACGAATGGCCGGGTGTTCGCCGATGCGACTCCCTGGCGGAAGGATCCGTACTTCGGGCCCGATGGCGTCAAAGTCGATAGAGACGGCAATGTATGGGGTGCCCGCCCCGGAGGGATCAACATCTTTGCTTCTGATGGCATCTTGTTAGGGATGATTGAAACCGGCATGCCCACGTCCAATCTGAATTGGGGAGAAGACGGCAGCGTCCTGTTTATCACAGGAGGTTCCGCTATCTACCGGTTGAAAACCCTGACGGGTGGGGAAACCTTACCACCTGCTTCCCAATAAATTTTTGCTCCTGCAGAATTTCTCACCGCAACAGTCAACTCTCTCAATCGGTTCTGCGTAACAAAAAACCCCTTCGCCTGACCAATGGGTGCATCAACACCAAGAGGAATGGACGCATCCACATTTATGAGTTCAGCACATTCCCCATCTTAACCACTCAAAAGGCATCCGGGCTGACCGGAATGACAACAAGGAGGGATCCATGATGACTACCATTACCGCCACAACCAGAACAGCTGCACCAATCGATACTTCTCATGCCGCCACAAAAACCGGAGTGCTGCTCACCCGATTCGGCCTTGTCATCGTTTTTCTTTGGATCGGCGCCATGAAGTTTACCGCCTATGAAGCCCAGGCCATTCAGCCATTAGTCGCCAACAGCCCGTTTATGAGTTGGCTGTATGGTCTCTTCAGCATCCAGGCATTTTCGAATGGCTTAGGCGTGTTGGAACTCACCATCGGCTTGATGATTGCCGCCAGAGAAATTTCACCGTTGGTTTCTGCCATCGGAAGTGCATTGGGTGCCGTGTTATTTTTAGGCACGTTGAGTTTTATGGTATCCACGCCCCCCGTGTGGGAAGCCAGTCTGGGTGGATTTCCGGCCTTGTCCGTGGCACCGGGGCAGTTTCTTTTAAAAGACCTGGCTCTTTTGGGTGCAGCCGTATGGACATGTGGGGAATCACTGGAGGCCATGAAGAACAGATTCAAATGATGGCTTCATATTTCAACCCGACCACAGGCCTTGTCTCGGCGAAAGGAGTTGGTCTGCCCTCCTCAGGCTCGCGTCCGCCCGATCCGATGTGGCCAGGCGGGGCGTCACTGGTTTTAGCCACTTTTGCTCCACAACAATGGATGCGCCCTTGGGGACGCACCGAGCAAGCGCTCGGCTGCCGGGCCGAACCCCCCGCCTCTCTCTTCCATTCAACTCATTCCAGTTAGTGAAATCATGTTCGCGATCGAATGGAATTATTGGGAATGTCCATAGATGTCCATTTCCCTAAACAATCCGGACATGCCCCTTTGTAATATTCCCAAGCGCCATCGGACAAATGGGAAATCCTGCTTCACGTATTAAGAAAAAGTTCTAGAGGACCCGTTCATGAACCTTTTTATATTTCAAACACAATGTTCACCGTCCCGAATTCTCAAGGTGACTGTGGGTTCAATGATCGCTTTGTTCATTGGATTCCTACTCTATTTCGATATCCTTCCGGTTCTCTCACTTGCCACCTTGGAGAAGCATCACGCACGGTTTCTGATCTTTATCAACCATCATTATGCCTTGGCCGTCTTCTTATATGTCGGTCTTTTTTCCCTCCTCAAGGCACTTTCGGTTCCCGGAGGCCTGGTACTCACGTTTGCAGCCGGGTATTTCTTCGGAACGGTTCCGGGTGCCATGTATGTCTTGCTGGGAGCCTCAGCAGGAGCCGCTCTGGCATTCCTGGGAACACGATATCTGTTTCAAGACCTGGTCCTGGATAAACTCGGAACGCACGTCCCGGCCTTCCAGGAAACGGTGAAGACCCATGCGTTCATCACCCTCCTGGTGCTGCGGTTATTCCCATTTGTCCCCTTTACCCTATTGAACCTACTGGCGGGTCTCACTCCCATGAAATTCACGACGTTCCTGGGCGCAACCATGATCGGCATTCTCCCCTGCACATTTGTGTTGTCGTATATAGGAAGCCGGTTGCCGCATATTTCCGCATTATTCAATATGGATTCTTCCTTTCTGGTGGTACCTTTGACAGGTCTGGCATTCCTGGCACTGGTTTCACTGGCCTGTCAGTACGGTATTTCGCAAGGGAAGTTAACCCAAGCGGAAGCATCTTCTTTAGGCGGAGTATTCCCGCAATCACGGCTTAATCCTTTCAAACCCTTACCACCCACACGACCATAACGGCATCCTTACCACGAGGCACCCATGGCAAATTCCACTCATTATGATGTCATCATTATCGGAACCGGAGCCGGCGGAGGCACACTGGCCTATCGCCTGGCACCCACAGGGAAAAACATACTCCTACTGGAGCGGGGGGATTATCTTCGGCGTGAAAAAGATAATTGGAATTCCCACGCCGTCTTCGTGGACAATAAATATAAAGCCAAGGTGACGTGGAAAGACAAACAGGGTCATCCCTTCCATCCCGGCATTCATTACTATGTGGGAGGGAACACCAAGGTCTACGGCGCCGCGCTGCTCCGCTTCCGGCAGGAGGATTTCGGCGAGGTCAAGCATCAGAGCGGCGTGTCCCCGGCCTGGCCCATCAGCTATCAGGACTTGGAACCCTATTACACGGAGGCCGAACACCTGTATCACGTCCATGGGCAACATGGAGAAGATCCCACCGACCCACCCGTCAGTGACGACTACCGGTATCCACCCTTGCGCCACGAACCCCGGATCCAGGAATTGCACGAAGATTGGGAAAGAATGGGATACCGCCCCTTTCATTTGCCGGTTGGCGTCATGTTGGATGAAGCACATCCTGCTCAGAGCCGGTGTATCCGCTGCAATACCTGTGACGGCTTTCCGTGCGTCATGAATGCCAAAGCCGATGCCCAGGTCGTCTGCGTCGATCCGGCACTACAATACCCCAATGTCACGTTGCAGACTCAAGCGGAGGTGACCAAACTGGACACCAATGCTTCCGGCAGAGCGGTCACGTTCGTCCACGCCCGGTGCGGTGAGGCCCTTCGAACCTTCTCTGCGGATATTGTGGTCGTGGCGTGTGGGGCCATCAACTCGGCGGCGCTGCTGTTGCGATCGGCCAATGCCCGACATCCTCATGGACTGGCCAATTCATCCGGTGTGGTGGGACGCCATTATATGTGCCACAACAATTCCGTCATGCTGGCCATTTCCAAGCGACCCAATCCCACGCAATTTCAAAAAACCATCGGCTTAAACGATTTTTATTTCGGCTCTCCGGATTGGCCTTTCCCCATGGGTCATATTTCCATGGTGGGCAAACAGGATCTGGACATGCTCAAGTCGGGCGCGCCGGGATTTGCGCCGGGGCTGGCGTTGGATGTCATGGCCAGGCATTCGTTGGATTTCTGGATGACCTCGGAAGATCTGCCGGACCCCGACAATCGAGTCGAGGTGGACCGGGAGGGCATGATCCGCCTGCATTACACGGACAATAATCTGGAAGGACACCGCCGGTTGGCCGCTACACTGAAAGGCATGCTCAACCGGATCGGATGCGAAGAACGCCTGCTTCCTTCGCATCTGTACCTCGGCAAAAAAATCCCGATTGCGGGGACGGCTCATCAATGCGGCACCATACGCTTTGGGCATGATTCCAAGACTTCAGCGCTGGATGTCAACTGCCGGGCGCATGACCTGGATAATCTCTATGTCGTCGACGCCAGCTTTTTTGTCTCAAGCACCGCGGTGAATCCCTCCCTTACAATTATCGCCAATGCGTTGAGAGTCGGAGATCACCTGAAAGTACGGTTAGCGGCATGAGGCGCTTTCTCCGCGTGTCACGTGCCCTGGCCTTTACCTTGGTGGTCTGGCACATCTGGGCCTTCGTCTGGGCAGAACACTCTTCCACTCCAATCACGGCGGTGGACTCCGTGGGCATCACGGTCCATGAGATGGACCGCTCCATGGAATTTTTCACAAAGGTCCTGACCTTCGAACCCGTCTCCGATGTGGAAGTCTGGGGATCGGAATACGAACATCTCCAAGGCCTTTTTGGTCTCCGCATGCGCGTGGTCCGCCTGAAACTGGGGGACGAGTTTCTGGAACTGACGGAATATTTGACCCCGAAGGGAAATCCCATTCCCGTCGATTCACGCAGTCATGACCAGTGGTTTCAGCATGTGGCCATTATCGTTCAGGACATGGACAAGGCCTACCAATGGTTGCGGCAACATCAGATCCGTCATGTGTCCACCGGCCCCCAACTGCTGCCCGACTGGAACCCGCACGCCGGCGGGATTCAAGCATTCTATTTCCAGGACCCCGACGGACATGTCCTGGAAATACTCCAATTCCCCCCCGGCAAAGGCCGGCCCAAATGGCACACACCGACCGGCAAGCTGTTTCTGGGGATCGATCATACCGCCATCGTGGTCAAAGATTCCGAGACCAGTTTAGGGTTCTTTCGTGATACACTAGGGCTACGCGTGGTTGGGGAAAGTGAAAATTATGGAACAGAACAGGAACACCTCAATCAGGTCTTTGGTGCCCGGCTTCGCATTACCGCCCTTCGGGCGGAAGAGGGACCGGGCATTGAATTCTTAGAATATGTGAGCCCTACCGACGGACGCCCGATGCCGGAATCCGAACGCCACAACGATCTCTTTCATTGGCATACACGGTTGGTCACAACCCGGCTGTCTTCTCTGACCAACCAACTTCGAATCAAGCGAACTCCGTTTCTGTCCGGAGGACCTATCGACATTCCTTCTCACCAGTTAGGATTTGCCACCGGTCTCATCGTCCGCGACCCGACCGGCCACGTCCTGCACATCGTTCAACGATAGCCTTTAAGCCATCTCACAGAGGGAGCCCCGTCTATGTCCAAAGCCACACCTCACCTGACCAAAGAGGAAGAACGCTTAGAGGAAGCCAGAAAGCGAACGGTGCATTGGAAACGGTGGGGACCCTATCTGAGCGAACGCCAATGGGGCACGGTCCGTGAAGATTACAGCCCGCATGGAAACGCCTGGGAAGATTTCTCTCATGACCAGGCCCGCTC
>DOFS01000614.1:0-3489 GCA_003523945.1 Nitrospiraceae bacterium
CAGGTTCAGGATGACCAGATGAGTCCAGTCTTTAGGTCTGGGCTCCGGTCGGCAAATATTGACCCAGCACAATCTCACTGACTTTCTTATTCCAGAAAAGAAAGCGAAATACACCAAAGGACAGAAGAACAAAATTCACCAATCCCGGTTGGTGAGACAAAATTCCGCTTGTATGAGTTTTGTTCTTCAGGAAATTCAATGGTCTGCGGTGCGATCTCTCAACATCGTCTTCGAAAGACTACCAACCCACCTGGAATCGGGTGAGCAGAGCGTTTTCCTGCTCAAAGTTTTTATTATTCGGAGCCCCACCATCGAAAACGCCATGTTCAAAATTCAACATGATTTTAATCCGACGGGCCAGGTGCCAATTTATTCCCACGGTCCAGACCCTGGCTTTTCTCGCGCTGGTAGCAGAATCGGCAAACTCCGGAAAGGCTTTCCGGTCCACCAGTAATTCCTGATATCGGGCCGCAATTTCCACCGCTCCCCAGGCGCCTTGAGCCGGGTTAAATGGTCGCCGGGGCTGCACCCCGTTAAAAGATGCCCTCTCACCGGTCAAGACATAGGACACTGCCACCTGCCAGGCCCGATTGGTTAACCGTTTTTCGGTTCCCCCTGAAGTTCGAAGGTCCTGGGCATTCAAAACATATTCCCCGAGTACTCCCAAAGGCCCCCAGGCATAATACGCTTGCGGCGAAATCCGATACCGGACACCAGAGGCCCTCACCCCGCCCCGATACAGGAAAAAAGTGATGCTATCACTTCCGGTGGCAGGGGTTCGGAAATTTGACGGAGTAAAATTATCCCGGCCCCAGGTCCCACTCACGCCCGCCTGTAATTCCTGCAACCATTCCACGTCGGTTCCCAGGAAGGGCTTGGCAAACAGGCGTACCATGTAGTCCTTATCGTTGTTCGAGTCGAAACCTGTGATCGAACCGCCTGTGCTGGATGTGTCGTCCCTCACACCATTGAAGACGCCAACCTGATATGCCAGATGGGCTTCAATCAGATCCCCATAGAGTTGCACCCCGATGTCGCGATTCGGAACGAGATTCTCCGTCAAACCACGCTCGATAAACATGGTGTCGGCACTGGACTGAAGCCTTTCCAAACTTACAGGAGGCTTAAATTTTCCCGCACGCAACCGGAGTGCCGGCCAATAATCAAAGCCTATATACCCATCCATCAGCCTCACTTGTCCCTGGCCAAAATCCGGCATCAGCTTGAAACTGATGTAACGATACAGGGTCCCTCGAAGAATAGGTCTGAAACGCCGGACCTCGAACGTATTGGTGACATTCGATTGGGTCGTGTCACCAAAAAAGAACCGACCATCCACTTGGGCATATCCCGCGAATCGCAGTTCAAAAGCACGGTTTGCCGAACGCAAGAAAACGCCATTCTGATCGGCTCCCACCACTAGCGCTTCTTTCGCTAACCGATCTTCACGTTGTTGATCCAATTCCCGAAGACGGTCGGAATCCCGTTGTTTCTGTTCCAATGTTTCCAAACGCTCCTCCAGGGTTTTGGGACCGGGCATGCATTGAAGGTCTTCCTTCGGTTCGTTCAGGCACAAAGGCTCTGCCGCGCCAAGTCCGCCTGTTTCTCCCACCACCATCACGAAGAGTCCTGTAAAGACCAGCCAACGAACAGTTCGCATGCCTTCCTTCTCAGCATAAGACCTTCCGCAGTCAGGTCAGTTCACGCCTTACTCATTTTTTATTGGTGTTCGAAATCGACGAGTACCAGTGAGCCGTTGAGTCACTGGGAAAACCGGTCTTTCCTATGCCCATTCACTCCCATTCTTTTTTGTCTCCCCATTGGGGCAAAATTTTCCCTGCATTAGATGTGCACAATCGGCGGATCAGGGCCAATGTGTATTACCAATCCATTGAAAAGACATTGGATCCGTTCTGAAATTGCGTCCAGGCCAGGATTCAACTTGGTGGGGCAACGGATGGGGTCCCACCAAAACCTACTTGTTCCGGATTGGTGAACCCAACAACTTTTCATGTACGAGTATCATGATCGCCAATGGCACATCAGTGGCCACGGGTTCCGATACACTTTTCAAAATTGTACTGTGTACATCCTGAAGTAAGGCTGAACTGTGATTTCAGCGTGCAGTAAGGTTGGCAATGTTAGAATTTGTTTCCGGATCGAATCAGACTGAAGGAGAAGAAAAAGCGCGCGGAAAAGATGAAGGAGAATCTGAAGGGAAAATCGGGGAACAAATTGATCTTATTGGTATGTACTCTTGATTTGATTGGCAGTTGTGATTATTACCATCCGCTTATCCAGAGGAGGAGGACATGAAGCCTCAACAATTCACCAACAAGCAGGGAGAGGGTCAAAACTGCAACCCTGCCAACGTGACTCATTTTGCCCTGCGTTAATTCTTTTGCTTCGAAGATGGGACTTGGAGCATATGAAAGATACGGCAATACCCAGAACCTGATATCGGAAGGGTTTGACTGTCAGCGAGGATCGCAAAATTATAAAACGTTCATGTAAGGCCACATCTGTGACCAGGAAGTTGAAATGGGACTAATTCCGCGCCTTGTCTCCCTTCTTCGATGATAAGCCACCCTATATTTGTCATGATGAATCCGCTGACAGATCCGGTTGGAACATCGTGGGAAACATATCATTTCGGCATCGGGGTATTTGCTGTATACCCAAGCAATGCCACACACATATCGCCATGCGAAACGATCACGACAGACTTTTCAGGGAATTTTCCAACCAGTGTATTCAAGCTAGCTTTATCACGGAATTCCCGATCTGATAGAGACTCACCTCCTTCAGGACAGGGAGCCTGTCCCATTGTTTCTCTCGACAGGCCCATGAAATCTGATTCCCATCCTGATTTCTCCCCACGCAAAGAGCCAAAAGCGGGAACAACCTCATAACCTTCATTCAATCCAATGACCTGGCCTATAGCTTTAACGGTCTCACGCATCCGACCCGCAGAGAACTCAGAATGGCAACAATGACTTTGTCCATGAGAAATTTTCTTATCGTGATCGCCTGTCCTTGCCCTTCAGCCGTATCCTGTCAAGCTCCTTCTCTGAAAACCAGAGTAGGTGCACCACAGTTTTCTTTGCTTCAGCATGTCGTACAAGATACACCCTCAGAAGGACCTTCCCGTGATTCACTCCTGTAATACCTAAGCGACGGTCGCATCAAAGATCGCCAGACGATATTCGGCATGAAAAATCAAGTGATACAGTAAGACCATACCGTAGATTCTTATGAATGTACTCGCTCCCGCGAGTAGTTTTGGCCGCAAGCGACAAAGATGATAGCCAGTCTCCGCCACATCGATACCCGAATGCGCTTCTTTGTACTTTGCAAGTGATTCTCGTACTGAGGACAATGCTCCAAGGCTAGTCAATGGCCTGGACTTCTGGATATTCTACCCATATAGCTAAGAGGCATAATGGAATGGCTTTGATTCTCTCCATTGCAACGCTCGTCGCACTGTAT
>DOFS01000614.1:3668-4970 GCA_003523945.1 Nitrospiraceae bacterium
TCAGAATTTTATAAATTTTTCTTAGCCCGCTATAGTGTGCAGGTTATTTTCTAATCAGCCAAGAGAATGGTTGTTTTTATAGCAGTCAGAAAAAGGAGAGACTTACATGAATTGTCTTTTACTTCGCCATGGCATTGCCGTAAATCCAGAGGAATGGGACCGCTCTGAAGGGGAACGCCCTCTTACCAAAGAAGGTATTGCCAAAACCGAACAAGTCGCTGCAGGGCTCAAACGAATTGGAATGAAGCCCACACATCTGTTGTGCAGTCCGTTAATCCGTACGCAACAAACCGCTGAGATTACCAAGAAGACTCTGCAGATCAAGGCAACAATTCAGCTTTGTCCCGAGCTGGTATATGACCAATCCCCCATGCGACTATTTCCCATATTACAGGGATACCCACATGATGCAGTTGTCATGTGCGTCGGACATGAACCCCATCTTGGACAAACAGCGGCATTAATGATTTTTGGAAAGAATAGCTCGGGCTTTGCCGTCAAAAAGGCTGGTGGCTGCCTTATTTCTTTTGAGGGAAAGGTCGAAATAGGTCGGGGATATTTAGAATGGTGGATGGCCCCTGCGCAGCTCAGAGCACTGCGCTAGGGGGTCTTTTGCAGAAGCAACGCTCACCACCCGTCTATCTGGGGGAGCAATAGAACAATACGCGTACGATCTCCTGGCTTTTGACTCGGTTCATGCTCATACGCACTCCTGGCTTATGAGACCGCAGGATGCACCATCCCCATTTTCAACAGTCCATTGACAAAAACACCTTCTTCTAACAGAAAAACCGGAGCATCGATTTTCCCTTCCAATGTTGCCGGAGCCAGCAACTGTATCTTCTGGAGAGCAACGAAGTCCCCTCGAAGAGGACCTTGGGCCACAATGTCTTTAGCTTTCACTGTGGCTTCAAGTTTTCCATCTTTTCCCACTTGAATCAAATCGTTTCCATAAATCTCCCCTTCGACAAATCCATCGATCCGCGCCATCCCCTGGACTTTCAACACACCGCTCAATCGGCACTTCTGACCTAAATACATTTGATACCCTTCCTCCTCAAGCCCAGCCGTGGAAACCTGCAATGCGCCTGTTTGATAGGTTTCTGCCATAACTCCTCCTTGTGGTTACAATGCCATGAATTGAGTGGGACCCAGCGAGACAACCTTTGAACACGTCAGACTAAAGGGAGCGATGCGAAGGGAACCATTCCCAATTGGAGGGACCATACAGCCACCTCCCAGGCGACCAAGTTCTTTAAACCGAATCGGATGTAAGTAAATCCACAAAAACGATCAGATCAA
>DOFS01000614.1:5141-7079 GCA_003523945.1 Nitrospiraceae bacterium
ACAGCTTCCTGATGCGAGGCGGCAACAGATTATTGAAAATCACAGAGAATGACGGAACACAGGACAACTAGAGAAATGCGGCCAGCAGGAGGTAAATGGCAACGGCTAAGAGCGCCGAACCGGGAAGTGTAAAGATCCACGCATAGGCAATTCGTCTGGTCACTCCCCAACGAACCGCCGACAACCGATTCACCGCCCCCACGCCCATGACCGAAGAGGTAATCGTGTGAGTCGTGCTGACAGGTAACCCAATATGGGCTGTAACCATCAATACCACGCCGGCCCCGGTTTCGGCGGCAAACCCATGGACAGGATCTAATTTGGCGATTCGCATCCCCAGCGTTCGAATGATCTTCCACCCCCCCAGGGCTGTCCCCAAACCCATAGAAAGTGCGCAGGAAATAATAACCCATTTGGGCACTTCAGCAGAAGGAATATGTCCGGCGGAAAGCAAAGCCAAGGTAATAATCCCCATCGCTTTTTGTGCGTCATTTGCTCCATGACTCAACGCCATAAACCCGGCTGATAATAATTGAAGACGGCGGAATAACCTCATAGCCCTTCCTCGCGAAGTCCGGAAGAAAGCCCAGCTCAATCCAACCATGAGAAAAAAAGCCACAAGAAACCCTAATAAAGGAGAAGAGACCATGGCCTCCATGACCTTCATCAATCCTTCACCCTGCAAAACCTCAACCCCACCATGAATAAATCCTGCGCCGACCATGGCTCCAATCAGGGCATGGGAGGAACTGGAAGGCAACCCCATACGCAAGGTAATAAAATTCCAAACAATTGCTCCCCCTAACGCCGAAATAATGACCACATCATTGATTGCGGCAGGATCGATAATTCCCTTCCCCACCATCTTGGCTACCGCGGTAGACATAAAGGCCCCGATGACATTCAGGACCCCGGCAAAAAGAACAGCCGAGACAGGGCTCAGGACCCGAGTCGACACGACAGTAGCCACAGCATTGGCACTATCATGCCAGCCATTTGAAAAATCAAACAGGAGGGCGAGCCCGATGACCAAAATGAGGAGGATGCTGAAATCAGCCACAAATCCCAACAAATGATAGATTTACTGGTATAACTTAGGAGGGGCGAGGATTTGAGTGTTTTATCCGTGTTTCAGGGCAATGCGTTCCAGGACATTCAGCACATCTTCACAGGAATCGGTTCCCTTCTCAAAATTCTCATAAATTTCTTTCCATTTCATCACCGTTTTGGGATCCTCCTCCTCTTCAAACAATATTGAGATCGCTTCCCGAAGAACCCGATCGGCTTCATTTTCCAAAGTATTCACCCGGATGCCACACTCCTTCATATCCCATTTTTTTTGTCGCATTAGGTAAATCCCCTTTCCGACCTCCAAGACCGACTCATGGAGAATCTCCGAAAGCCTTAATGCCGTAGGAGTGGGGCGTTGAATCTTAAACACCAGGAACAACTCGGCCACTGCATCAATTTCATCAAGAATATCATCAAGCGCACTGGCAAGCTCATGGATGTCTTCACGATCCAATGGCGTGATAAATGTTTTATTCAATTTAAAGACAATGTCGTGGGTAAATCCGTCTCCCTTGTGCTCCAAGTCCTTAATATGTTGAATTTGTTTTTGTGGTTCGTTAAAGGACTTCATTAAATTTTTCAAACATTGTCCTGCTTCCACCACGTTTTGGGACGCTTGCTCAAATAAATCAAAGAATCCGCTTTCCCGAGGCATAAAACTAAACATAGGGCTTTTCCTTCAGCAAGAACAGGCAGAAATTCAATACAGCACTGTAGTCTATTCGGAACAGGGGTATCCACATCCAGATTCGAAGCAGGATATCTCACATCCTTCTTCTTATTGAGAAAAATTCTCTGCGTGAAACCCTCAACAACTCAGGGCAAGACAGACAATGCCCTCGGCAAGGATTAATGTACCCGATTCTC
>DOFS01000507.1 GCA_003523945.1 Nitrospiraceae bacterium
TTTTGTTCCACGACGACATCCAGAATAGCTCCATCCGCCGCACCGATCACCTGGGTTTGCACTCCTTGCATGCGATTGGCGGGATTTCCGCTGGGCCAGACATCGTCCCAGATTTCTGCTATCGGATGAAGTGAGGAGAAATTATTCGGCCCGATGTTTACGAAGTAAAAGCGTACCCGATCCCCCGGCTTGGCGGTGAGGAACTCCCCTCCCTTTGCTGCATGAACGGGGTCATACTTAAACACCCCGCCGTTGAAGACGACATGGTCATTTTTGGCGTCCATCATCGCCGCCACGTCATCCGGATCTTTTGTGAATAACTCCGATTGCACCAGCACATATTCCCGGTCAGCCTTTGGCATCGCACTCGCATCTTTGGGGTCCACAATGACTGCGCCGAACATGCCACGGGCAATATGTTGAATCATCGGAAACGCGCCGCAGTGGTAGGCAAAGACTCCTGGCCGTTTCGCCTCCCAGACATATTCCAGAGACTCACCAGGGTTCACGTCACGATAATTTGCGAGGAAATCCGTTTCCGCTGCATGAAAGTCCATGGAATGTGGGCGACTATTGTTCTCGTGGTTTTTGAGGATGAAATGCACCTGGTCGCCTTCAGTTACGCGGACGACGGGGCCCGGAACCTGTCCGTTAAAGGTCCATGCCTTATACGTGGTGCCTTTACCGTCAATGATGACTTCCGTTTCCACTGCGGTGAGTTCCACCTTCACCTTTTTAGCCTCGACTTGTGAGGCAAAAGTAAAAAGACTTCCGGTCATTGCCACTAGCGCAATTCCCAGTCCTATCCGGCCTGAATGTCGATTCTTCATTCTTCCATCCTTTCCGAGGAGCATTAATGTGATTAATTCGAGTGATGCCTGGCTATGCTTGCCAACAAATGCAACATTTTCTATGTACTGCCTTAAGCAGTTGCTGTGCCAAATATAAACATTGTGTAAGTAATTGATTTTTAAATACTTAATCATATGTATTTCAAGATGATTACGGCAAAATTTTGTTTAACAGCAAAATTTTGCTGTCTAGCAACAAAATATTGTTTAATGTGATAGGAACACCAAATCCTGAATGGTGTTTACTTTTTCAACACTTCCATAAGGACCAACGGGGCAATGGGCAATGGCAAGGACAGTTACCTGGCTGAGATGCGGTTTCGGGCCGTAGCCCAGTCATCTCACGATGCCATCATTATCGCGGATCAATCAGGGACCATCCTATTTTGGAATAAGGGGGCCAAAGACATCTTCGGCTATAAAAGCGAGGAGACCGTCGGCCAGCCCCTCACCATGCTTATGCCGGAGCGATACCGACAGGCGCATCAAGCCGGGCTTGAGCGATACAGCACAAGGGGAGAGACGCGGATTCTCGGAGAGACCGTGGAACTCAGTGGTTTGCGTAGAACCGGAGAAGAATTTCCCCTCGAACTCACGCTTTCGGCCTGGAAAGAAGAAGAGCGGCTCTTTTTCAGCGGAATCATCCGAGATATTTCTCAGCGAAAAGAAGCCGAAGAAGCCCTTCAGCGATCGGAAGAAAAATATCGCGCCATTTTTAATCAAGCGGTGGAAGGGATCTACCAGGCGACACCTGCCGGTGCCTTCCTCAATGCCAATGCGGCCCTGAGTCACTTGTTAGGGTACGACACCCCTCAAGTCCTGATGGAAACCGTCAAAGATATCGGTCGCCAACTCTATGTAGACCCCACTAAGCGGGGGGAGTTTTGCCGGTTGCTGGAGCATCAGGATGTCATCACGGACTTTGAGGCACAGGTCTATCGGGCGGACGGAACACAAATCTGGATTTCAGAAAATGCCCGGGTGATCCGCAACACGGAAGGAGAGGTGCAGTGGTATCAAGGATTTCTGGTTGATATCAGCGGACGAAAACAGGCCGAAGAACTCTTGGAAAGGCAAAACCGCTTGCAAGCGGAAAACCGTTACCTACAGGAAGAAGTCCTCGAAGCCGGGGCATTCGGGGATCTCGTGGGGCAAAGCCCGGCCCTTCACAACGTGATCCGTCAAATCGCTCTTGTGGCACCCACGGAGGCCACCGTGCTAATTCTGGGTGAATCCGGAACGGGAAAAGAATTGGTTGCCCGGGAAATTCACAAACGCAGTCAACGAAAAGACCGGCCGTTAATCCGGGTGAATTGTGCGTCAATTCCGCGCGATCTATTTGAAAGTGAATTTTTCGGCCACGTGAAAGGGGCATTTACCGGCGCGGTCAAAGATCGGGCCGGGCGATTTGGAGCTGCGGATGGGGGAACCTTGTTTTTGGATGAGGTCGGCGAAATTCCCCTGGACCTCCAAAGCAAATTCCTGCGGGTGCTGCAGGAGCAGCAATTTGAACGCGTGGGCGAGGAACGTACTCGTCATGTGGACGTCAGAGTAATCGCCGCGACCAACAAGGATTTAAAACAGGAAGTGGAAAACGGTCGATTTCGGCAGGATCTGTATTATCGCCTCAATGTGTTCCCCCTTGAAATGTCCCCGCTTCGCGAACGGAAAGAAGATATTCCGCTCTTAGCCGAGTATCTTCTCGGGGTCACAGCGAAAAAGCTCCACTGTGCGCAACCGAAATTGACGAAAGCTCTGGTGGGGCAATTGCAACGATATAATTGGCCGGGAAATGTTCGGGAGTTGCAGAACGTCATTGAGCGAGGCTTGATTCTTTCCGGACGACAGGGGTTAACGTTCGATATCCCTCAACCCGGGGAAGGACGAGCCTCTGCAGAGGTTCAAGAGTCTCAGGCTTCCCTCAAAGAAAGGAGTGTGATATCCGAACGAGAGATGCGCCTTCGGGAACGGGATAATACCCGGGCCGCTCTCGAACAAGCGGAATGGAAAATTTATGGAAAAGGCGGTGCGGCCGAACGACTCGGTATTAAGCCTACGACGTTGGTTGCCCGCATCAAAAAAATGGGAATTGTGAAGGGAGGGTGAACACGTAAGGTGAATGTCAGAGCTTAATGGCTGCGTGATCGCCACGCGTCACCCCTCACAACCTGATTAGACTTTACTTCGCCCATACACGCATACACGGGATAAGCCGTTCGGCGAGAGCAGCATGTTCTTCGTCAAGCGATGTTACTCTCAGGTATAGACCACAGTCTTTGACCGGACCCAAAGCCCCAAGCAAGATAGTAAAAATCCTCTACCCCAGGTCAATGATCACATTCACATTTGAGATGTGGAGACGCGTGTCTGATCTTTGACCGCACATCGAACAGACCATGATTGGCCTGTGTCATCTCGGCTAGACAAAGCTTAATGGTGGCTGGGAAGATACATGCGGAAACCGGACATATGAAACCATTCTCACTTTATACCGTCATTGGGGGGTGCGGTATCGCCGCATTGGTGATGGGCGTCGTCCTTCCGGAGGTGTTGCCGGGGTGGCGTTGGGCCCATGAGCCTCTCCATTCCACATTGGAAACCGTCGGTGGATTGGCCGCCATTTTTATGGGAATTGTGCTGCTCCAGAGAACAGCTGAACACACCAAGGGGAAGTTCATTCCCATGGCCGGTGGCTTTCTCGGGATGGGTATTCTTGAAGTCTTTCACGCGGTATCAATACCAGGGAATGGGTTCGTCTTATTGCGGAGTCTTGCCAGCTTTTTTGGCGGCTTGGGATTCGGGCTCATGTGGGTTTCTGCGACGGGAAAAACTCACCCAACGATTAAATGGATGCCGTGGGTGATGACCGGAGGGGCACTCGCAATTGGCCTTTGGACGATTGGATTCCCGCAATATCTACCCGTGATGGTTCGTGACGGGGCATTTACCCCAACCGCCGTGGCTCCCAAAAGTTTCGCGAGCATGTTGTTTTTTGCCGGATCGCTTCGCTTCTTTTTGGATTACCGAACCTCGGGTCGTTCGGAAGATATTCTGTTTGCTTCTCTGGCTCTCATGTTCGGATTGGCCGAATTAATGTTTACCTATTCCGTTATCTGGGGCAGTCGATGGTGGTTCTGGCATTTCCTCCGGTTGTTGACCTATTTCTTCGTTCTGGGGTACGTCGGGCGAGGGTATTTGGCCACCGTCTCGGAGTTACGGTCATCATTGATCCAAACCCAACAGGCTGAACAAGCCAGTCGGCAGAGTGAACAACAGCTCCGGACAGTCTTGGAAGCCCGGGAGCGTCTGGCCCAGGATCTTCATGACGGCGTCATTCAATCGACATTTGCCTTAAAACTGAATTTAGAGCGATGCCAGCGGCTCATTCCACAGAATCCTCAAGAAGCCCTCACCGGCATCAGCGATGTCTTGATGGAACTCAAAATCGTGATTCAAGACTTGCGCAGACATATTAGCGGTCTTGAACCGGAATGCCTGAATGGACGGCAATGGGTTGAAGAGATGCGCACCCTTGTGCAGACCGTGAAAAGATCACAGAATCTGCCCTTTGACCTGCAGATCGATCAGGAGGCGGCTGATCTGCTCACGCCGGAGGAAGCCACCCATCTGCTGTATGTGGTGAAAGAATCCATCAGCAACAGTGTGCGACATTCACACGCTACGTCAGGCACGGTGTCCCTTCAAGTGCGGGAGGGGACCGTATGTCTTGAAGTGACGGACGATGGTCTGGGGTTTGACCTTGAAAATACCTATGAGGGAGTTCATGGCTTGAACAATATGGCCGCACGCGCGAAGCGGTTGGGTGCGCACTTTAAGGTATGGTCGAAACCCGACCGTGGGACTCGCATTCTTTTTGAGATTGCCAAGAAAGGGAGCCATGCCCGGGCGTAACACACACCCTATCCGTCTCTTACTGGTCGATGATCACGAGGTGCTTCGCCTGGGCCTGAAAACGCTTTTTACCGAAACCGCGGACATTCAGGTCGTGGGTGAAGCGGGGACCAGGGTCGCGGCGGTGTCCGAAGCCGACCGTCTTAAGCCCGATGTGGTGCTCATGGATGTCCGTCTTCCGGACGGGAGCGGTATTGAGGCCTGCCGTGAGATTCGGAATGCAACTCCCGAAATCCGGGTGTTGTTTTTGACGTCCTTTGCCGACGATGAGGCGGTCATGGCGACCATCATGGCAGGAGCCAAAGGCTTTCTGTTGAAAG
>DOFS01000516.1:0-5700 GCA_003523945.1 Nitrospiraceae bacterium
AGCTCCCCCAAAATCGCGATTCCGGCAAACAACAGAAAGGCATATTTTTTATGAAGATGCTGTTCTTCGGTTTTTAAACTCATCAACATCAATACGAACAGATATAAAATAAGAATGGCTCCGGCATACACAATGATTTGCACCGCAAAAAGGAATTCCGCATTCAACAGGACAAACAGTCCAGCCACATGGAGCAGGAGCGTCAGCAGGGCCAATGCGCAATGCACAGCGTTTCGCAACGCCACAGTCAAAACCCCTGCCACGACACTCACCGTGGCAAAATATGCAAAAAGAAGCCACATCATGATGAAGCTACGGATCCTGGGTGCTTTTTATCGAGACAGGGAAATGGTAGCGGTAGGCGCGGCCTTCCTCCCCTTCCTTCTCTTGGTTATGAGCATAGAGATACTTTTTGGCATCATCTATATGACGCTCCCCAATTTGGTAGAGCCGCTCCTTGTCAAAGAGGAGGGTTCGCTTATCATGAGTTGAAAACTCATAAACCTTGGTCATCGCCAGCGCATTCACGGGACAGGCTTCGACGCAGTATCCACAAAATACGCACTTGGTAATATCGATATAGAACTCAGTGGCATAACGTTGGAGGGGGAGAGTCTTGTCTTCTTCGCTGATGACTTTAATGCACCGGGACGGACAAGCCGCCTCACATAAATCACAGCCCACGCAGCGCTCTTTCCCATCCTCATACCGCAGCAGACAGAGTGCCCCGCGATGGGCATCAGGAATTGTTCGTTTCTCGCGAGGATACTGAAAAGTGATGGGGCGGTGCAGCATATGCTTAAACGTCACCTTCATGGCATCCCAGATTTCTCGGAAGAGCACGGCGTCGAAAAACTTTTTTGTCGCGGTAGAATTACTCATCGTCGGATGAATCGTCTTTCTGATCAGGCTTTTTCAATAGAGACATAGGTCAACTTGAAATACGGAACCCCGGTGACAGGATCGACCTCAAGCGACATCAGGTCTTTCACAGGTGGATCATTGAAATGTTCAGGAACCGCACAGGTGCCCGGCATCAGCGACATATCCTCCTCCACTCCCATCTCCACTGTACCCTGATCTGAGGTGATCCGCACCCGGTCAGACGCATTGAGTCCAAGATTTTTAAGGTCTTCAGCGCTCATTCGAAGACGCGACGTATTTGGAGAAATTTCCATCAGACCGGAGGCCCGGGTGGAAAGTTTCCCTGAATGATAGATTAATTGGATCATGCGTAGGCCAAAAGGGCGTTGAGTGGCGCTCTTCCTGTTCACGGAATACCGCGAGGCCACTTCCTGCGAAAAAGCCTTCGAAAAGTATTCGGAAAGTTGAGGAGTCAGGTGAGGCACCTTTCCCAGATTGTAATAACCGGGAAGCACTTTTCGGATTTCATTTTGAATATCCTGGGTGGTTTCGTATTCCATTGGCGAACCCAACCCGTTGGCCATTCCGACCATAATGTGCCAATCCAAAGTGCTTTCCCCAAGAGAATCCAGAGCCGGACGGAGAAATTGGACCTTCCCTTCCTGATTAGTCACCGTGCCGTCCTTTTCTGCAAACGTTGAAGCAGGGAAAACGACATGAGCCATTTTGGCGGTTTCCGTCAAGAAGGGGTCCTGGCAGATAAGGACTTCTAACTTCGCTAATGCACCTGCGACATCATAGGAGGCAGGAAGCGTCTCTAATGGATTTTCCCCGACCAGATAGAGGGCCTTAATTTCACCCGTTTGACAACGATCCAGGATTTCCATGAGATTGGCTCCCCGATCAACGTCCGGAAGATTATTGCCCCAGACTCGAACAAATCTTTCACGGGCTTGGGAATCGGTGAAGGCAACCGGACCGGGCAAAAATTCTGGTGCGACACCCATATCGACGGCCCCTTGTTCGTTGGCTTCTTCGGTATAGGTATTAATGCCGCATCCTTTTCTACCGAGCTTTCCTGTCAGCCAGGCCAGATCGATAAGATTCATCATATGCTGGTAGCCTCCACCACGCCGGAGTATGCCCTCCCCGCAAATGATAATCGACCGGGACGCTTCTGCAAAAATTCGAGCTGCCTCATGAATTTGCTCCCGATCCACTCCGGTTTGGTCGGCGATTTCCTCAAGGGAGAAAGATCCAACAGCCTGCCGTAACGAATTCAGGGCTTCGGGGAATGCCGATGTGGCTTCTTCGTCAATTAAATCCTGGTCTATGACCGACTTCACCAAACCCTGAATAAAGAGGCCCTCGGTCCCCGGCTTCACCATCATAGGGTGAGAGGCCAATTTGGCAATATTGGTTTGCATGGAATCCACGACAATGGTTTGGGCTTTATACAGCCCCATAGCCGACTTCACCCGCAAACTTGCGACAGGATTGGTCTCCGTAATGTTCGCTCCAATGATGAGCACTGCCTTCGCTTTATTGATCTCTTCCGAAGTATTCATCATCCGGGGAAGACCCAAGGCCTGCTTCATGGCCCTGACGAAATTCAGATGTCCATATCTGGCACTGCTGTCGAGTTGATTACTGCCAATGACCGAACGCATAAATTTTTGAAACACGTACAGATCTTCGTTGGTACACCGTGCTGTAATAATCCCGGCAATCGCCTGCGCCCCATATTGTGCCTTGACATAGGCTAAGCGCCCTGATGCCAAATCGAGGGCATCAAGCCATGGAGATGGTTGTAAGCCAGAGTCGGTACGCACTAACGGGGCTTTAAGTCGGGTGGCACTGTCGATAAATTGAAAGCCAAATCGGCCACGCACACAGATTCCGTCATGCCCATTCACCGTATCCGTGCGATCTCCCCATTTGTTCTTCCAGGAAAGGGGGGAGGTCACCCGAACGACTTCCGTATCCTTGGTTTCCAAATATATTTGGCACCCGTCGCCGCAGTAGTTGCACGTCGTGGTCGTCTTCTTCAGCTGCCAGGGTTTATAGGCATATTTCGAAAATTTATTCGTAATGGCCCCGACCGGGCATACGGCTAAACAATCTCCACAGAATTCACAATCCAGGGCTTGATCGCCCTTCGCCACCACCTGGGTAAACCCGCCCTTTTTCATAAATTGCAGGGCATCGATGCGTAGCACGTCTTTACAGATATTGATGCATTCTCCACAGGCAATGCAGCGGTTCATGTTGAAATCAAGAACCAGACTGCGCGTATCTTCCGGAATATTTTTTTGCTTCGCGTTGGCTAGGTTGGTCACACCATGTTGGAAGGCCATGTCCTGAAGTTCGCAATGGCCATCGGCATCGCACACCGGACAATCCAACGGATGGACGGACAGATGCTTCTCAACAGCTTTTTTCCTGGCGAGAAACAGATCTTCTCCCTCTGTCTGAATGACCATCCCGGCCGCTGCCTTCGCGGTGCATGACCGGACAGGTGCTTTCTTGCCCTCTTGAAAAACCAGACACATGCCACAGGATCCGAAGGGGTCGAAGGTATAGTGGTAACACATCGCGGGCACAATTTTGCCCGTGCTGGATATGACGTCATAGAGAGAGACTCCTTCCTTGGCCTGGACAATTTCGCCATCCAAGGTCAGCTCAATCGTCGCCGCTTCAACATCAGGCGTAGTGACGGGCTTTAATCCCATTGAAGTCCCCTTCTCAATATCACCAATAACATACGTTCAAGACCTGGTCCGGCACGACAACCTTACCGATCGCACTCCCCCATGACAATATCGTATGTACCAAAAATCGTGACCGCATCGGCAATCATATAGCCCTTGGCCATATAATCAAATGCACCCATGTGAATAAAAGAGGGTGCACGAATTTTCAGACGGTAGGGCCGCCCTCCGCCAGTGCTGACGATATAAAAGCCCAGCTCCCCTTTATGGGCTTCAGTTCCGCAATAGATTTCCCCGGCTGGGGCATCAAATCCTTGTGAAAACAGTTTAAATTGCTGAATCATTGACTCCAGATTGGTAAACACCCGATCTTTAGGAGGCAAGGTCACACTCGGTACATCGGCCATGATCGGCCCTGGCTCCATTTGCTGCAGGCATTGTTGAATAATTTTGATGCTTTCACGCATTTCCTCAATCCGAATCCAGTACCGGTCGTAGGTGTCTCCATTTTTCCCCACCGGCACGCTAAATTCACATTTAGGATACGCGCTATAGGGTTCATATTTCCGCAGATCGTAATCAACCCCTGATCCTCGCAAGGTCGGGCCGCTCAATCCAAAACTCAGCGCATCTTCGGCGGAGATCACCGCCACACCGCGTGTCCGGGCTAACCAGATGCGGTTTTTTTCCAAAAACACCACATATTCATCAATCTTCGGAGGAAAATAGTCCAGGAATCTTTGGACCTTGTCTATCAACGAAGCAGTGAAGTCCCGTTCCACTCCGCCAATGCGATACCAGCTGGTGGTCAGTCTGGCACCACACAATTCGTCGAACCAATCCAACAAAATCTCCCGGTCACGAAACGTATAAAAGAACACGGTCATCGCCCCGATATCCAGCGCCTGAGTGCCCAACCAGAACAGATGGCCGATAATACGCTGCACCTCAGCCACGAGAGTCCGGAGATACTCCGCCCTGTCGGGAAGAGTGATATCCATGAGTTTTTCTACCGCCCGACAATAGGCAAAGTTGTTGTACATCGCGCAGACATAATCCAGCCTGTCTGTATGAGGAATAAACTGATGATACGTCCCATCCTCAGCCAGTTTTTCGACTCCCCGATGAAGAAAGCCCAGCACCGGGGTGGATTTTACTATCCGCTCACCCTCAAGCTCTAAGATGACCTTCAGTACCCCATGCGTACTCGGGTGTTGTGGCCCCATGTTTAAAAGAAGTTCTTCCGTCCGGAGCGTAGGCAATGACTCCGTTTCCGGGTGATTCGGATCGACTTTATAGACGGTCGTACGTTGATCTTCCAGCTTCATGATATCTGCCTAAAGCCTTTTGGTTGACCTTTTCCCGTTAAGGAACCCAGTGATTAAGTCGGGTCGTTTAAAAAATCAAAGGTATCACGCCAACCCTTCCCCTGAACGGGGAAATCTTTGCGAAGCGGATATCCTTCTGTGTAATCATCCGGCATCAAAATGCGGCGAAGGTCAGGATGACGATTAAACCGGATGCCCATCATGTCAAACACTTCCCGCTCCATGAAATCCGCTCCCATCCAAAGATCCGTCATGGAATCGACCAGACAATCGTGTTCAGGAACTCGGGTTTTGATTCGAATCCGATGGCGTTTCCGAATGGAATAGACTTCATACACCACTTCAAATCGTTCTTTATCGTCAGGCCAATCCACTGAACTGACGTGTACCATGTAATCGCAGTCCAGGTCAGGATCCTTCCGGACATATGAACAGACATCATGCAGGGTTTCCCGCTTAACAGTAATCGCCAGGTCCCCCCGCCATTCATTGGCCCCCACAAACCCTTCAGGGAATCGGCTTTGGATCTTTTCGGCAATCGGATGCATGCGTTGTTCTCGGCTTTCTTTAGACTTTGACCTGTTCCGGTTGCTTCGTGAACACCCGTTTCTGCATGATCCGATCCTGCAATTTCAAAATCCCATCAAACAAGGCTTCCGGGGTCGGAGGACACCCGGGCACATAAATATCAACGGGAACGAACCGATCGACTCCCTGAACAACACTATAACTGTCATAAATATTTCCGGATGTGGCGCATGATCCCATGGAAATGACGTATTTTGGCTCAGGCATCT
>DOFS01000516.1:5812-9451 GCA_003523945.1 Nitrospiraceae bacterium
GCATCTGGTCATAAATTTTGCGGATGACCGGAGCCATCCTGCGACAAACGGTTCCAGCCACAATCATTAGATCAGATTGACGGGGGGAGGCGCGGAACACTCCAGCCCCATACCGGTCAATATCATAGCGGGAAGACACGGCAGCGATCATCTCAATGGCACAGCAGGCCAAACCAAACGTCATGGGCCAAAGGGAGCCTTTTCGAGCCCAGTTCACGGCTTTTTCCAGGGAGAGGGTCATGATCCCCAAATCACCGTCTTTTTGCGGCTTGCCGATTTGAATTAATCCCATTCCAAGGCCCCTTTACGCCAAGCGTACACATACGCCACAACGAATAATCCAATAAATATCATCATTTCAATAAACCCGATCACGCCCAACTGATTAAACGTTATCGCCCAAGGATAAAGGAAGATCACCTCGATATCAAAAATTACAAAGAGCATCGCAATGACATAATACCGAATCGGAAATGGCATACGTGAATCGGAAAAGGGTTCTGATCCACATTCGTACGTCGAAAGTTTTTCTGGCTCGGGATATTTAGGTTGAACCAGGTACGAGAGAACAAGAGTGACCAGCCCAAACCCCATCGCAAGGCCGATGAAGATCAGGATAGGAAGGAACTTGGCCAAATACTCAAGGAGAAGGTCTGAGCCAGACATCTGGGGACTCCCCTAAAATTAGTTTACAATTCAAAGCCTTCTACCGAGGCCGGCATCGTAGCACCCTATTTTTTCGTGAATCAATGGAACGAAAGACCTAATGGGCCGGGGACCATTCAGACCAACAGGGCTCGCAGGCAAGATTAAAGTAAAGTTTTCAGGAGATTTCGTCCGATAAAGGGCATGAAACATATACTAAACATCTTAGAAAGATTGTTTGGTCAATGCGTATGTGCAGAGGTCCGGAAGTGGAAAAAACGAGTTCCGTTTAAACTCTTGAGGGAAGGATCGAGATATTGTTCTATCCATTTGTGAATGCAGGCAGGCAATGGGGAATCGTGATCACCTAGGAACGATTCAGGCTTTTCCCGCTGTAATAGAATGGGTTACCACATAGCACTTAAGTAATCTGCATGTATTTTGACCTAGATATATTTCAACTGTCTTGCTATAAATCCCCTGCTTAATCAATGCCATACTGCAGTCATCCAACAATGAAGAAGGGAATCGGTGCCCTACGATTTTGTGGGCAGCAATCAAAAGGATGTCACCTAACGTTACGTTAATTTATATCCATCCCTAATGAAGGAGATGATCTCCCATGCGTTTGTTAACTACCCCGATTCTCAAGATTCTCGCTGTTGGCTGCATCCTATCCATGCTTGTGGGTTGTGCCGCGGTCCATACTTCAATTAGGAAACGAAACCTTGATGTACAAACCAAAATGAGTGACACAATTTTTCTAGATCCGGTTGGACCTGATAAAAAAGTGATCTATGTGGAGGTTAGGAATACGTCGGATAAGGAAAACTTTGACGTTGAAGGGGAGCTCAAAGAAAAAATCACGAAACGGGGCTATCGCGTGACAGATAACCCTGATGAGGCTTATTACCGATTGCAGGCCAACGTCTTGAGTGTCGCCAAAACCACTCCCGAGGAAGCAGCGCAAATGTTAGCGGGTGGTTTTGGAGCTCCCTTAGTTGGTGCGGCTGCAGGCGCAGCGGCAGGAGGAGTTGTCGGTGGAGCAGGAGGGGGCGTGGCAGGTGGAATTTTGGGTATGTTGGGAACAGTGGCTGTGGATGCGTTTGTGGAAGATGTGATGTTTTTGTGCGTAACTGACATTCAATTGGTAGAAAAAGCTCCGGAAGGAGTCATCGTGCGTTCCGATAGTGCGCAAAATTTGGCGCAAGGCATGGCCGGCACCCAAAATCAAACCTATTCTGAGGTTGGTAAGTTTAAGAAATATCGGACCAGGGTCGTAAGTACCGCCAATCAAATGAACCTGGTCTACGAAGATGCGGCTGAACCCCTGACCAGGGGCCTGGCTCGAAGTCTAGCCGGGCTATTTTAATCCATGATGAGGAGCTTAGCCCTAGCCTCCCGTTTCCTGTGTGAGGCTAGGGGATGAAGGTTCCTGAAAGGTGGGCTCAGAGATTTTTTGGGAAATTTCCTTTTGGCATCTCATAAGGAGGGTGACCATGCATAACAAATATAATCAGTTATTTCTGAAGGGCATCTTCGGTCTTTTTCTGAGTATAGCCATCATGGGCACAGGCACAAATCCACTGTGGGCGGGAGAGAAAGAGGATATGGAAGCCATGCAAAAGGCGCTCAACCAGGAAATTTTGGATAAACCATTTTATCCTGGAGATAAAGCTGCCGTAGATGCCTATTTAGATCAGGCCATCAAAAAAGGCGTGAAGCCCATTGAAACCCCTCCGCCAGGTTGGGCTCCAGGTTGGACCTGTAATAACCTGACCTACTCGATCGGGGCCTATCGGAATTGTTTGCACTATTACCGCTACCACGGGCGTTATTATCCTTATTGATGTCCCCAGAATTCGGCATGCACACCGTCCCGTCCGCTCTTCAGAGATTATGCAGCCACCTCAAGGGCTTGAAGTGAAATTGCCGATTTGAGAAGGTAGAGAAAAATAGGAGAAGATCAACATCAGATGCGAGTTTTCCTTCTAAGTTGAGTTGAGCCCGGACGACAACGACTGTCACAGATTCGTATCCTGCCTCGTGGACATCAAACAAGAAAAATGCCTAAGTTTTCTTCATATTCGATGATGGGGTCCGAAGATTAGGAGGGGTATCAGATTGGTCATTCCACTCATCCTCCAGAGGGAAGACGGCTTTGGCTTTCTTGCGACGGTGAATCTGAGTTTGGATTCTCTTTTTGGGTGAGGGCAAGGATAGGTGATCGGGATCACCTGGTGGGATTTTTGGCAGTTCAGCATGCATAATATTAGATTAACACTTCTGAACACTAAAAAGCTGTATTCTCAAATGAGCCAGGCATCTCGAGGATAGGCTATGATGAAGATAAAGATTTCACTTTCAAGTGACGTGACAGGGCTCCGTCTCCACCTTTCGCAGGATCAATTATCCGTGAAAGTGTTTCATCTTCTTTTATGTCCTCCTTTTTGTTTCATGAACTGGAAGGAAAATTTTTGATCTCAGGGATTGAGGAGTCATGATTCCTTAATTGACCTTGGATCTGAATAACCAAATAGCACGGTTTTAGAAAAATTGTTATTATGTGTAGTGTAATTAAAACAATTTAAGAAGGGAATTACATATGCTTGTTCAAATTATGCAGAGGAAACTGAAAACCATTCCCGAGGGGGTTTCGATCACTCAAGCGGCGGAAAAAATGCAGAAGGAAGGCATTGGGAGCTTGTTGGTTGAACAGAAGGGAATTCCTGTGGGGATCCTCACTGATACCGCCATTGTCCACAAGGCAGTCGGCCTCAAGAAAAATCTGGATCAGACCAAGGTGGAAACCCTCATGACCACACCTCTTCCTACTATCCAGGTAACACAAACGTCACATGATGCGCTGGACTTGATGGGTGATTTAGGCGTCCGCCACCTGGTCGTCTGTGATGGGCCCCAAATTGTGGGTTTAGTTTCTGCCCGAGATCTTCTTGTGTATTTTGGAAGTGTTTCTGAACCCAGAATCGGGGT
>DOFS01000520.1:0-2071 GCA_003523945.1 Nitrospiraceae bacterium
GGGGTTCAATAAAGACGGCCTGGTCATCGGAAATAGAATCAGGCACAACAAAAAGGTTTTCAACAGGCAGGGTCAGGAAATCGGCAAAGGCGCCATCTCGACCCTGGATTCCTAAGGTGGTGCGATGAGGACAATGAGTGGGATGTCCATTGGTGCAGGTTTCACAAGCGCGACAAGCGGCATTGATCTCTCCCACAACTCGTTTCCCAATCAACGCGGTATCCGGAGCCTCATCGACTATCCCGACAAATTCATGCCCCAAGACACCTTCAAAACCCATATACCCTTTCATCAGCTGTAGATCAGTGGAGCAAATTCCCGCTTGGATGACCCTGATTCTGGCTTCCCCATGTGGTCGCGGTGGAAGGGGAAGGTCTGGTTGAAATTGAAGCCTCTGATGAAAAACCAGTCCCCGCATACGGTACCTCCATGAAATTGCCTAGATCATGGACACAATAGGAACATAGCAAAAAATGCAGGCACTCTTCAGCAATTTCTATGAATATTTCAGTAAGACGAATTTCCCCGGTATGGATAGCTATTTCTCCTTCAGTTTGATGAAACATCTTCCGTCCTGTCAGGAAAGGTTTCTGGATTTCGGTCGATAATGTGAAGGTGTCGGGAGGAAGGACTGTGGGATGCCTGTCGAAACAGAAGGAGAACAATGATGATTGCCGGTATGGCCTCTGCACTATCTGGAATTCAAACTGGAGGAAGAATACTCAGCGTTGGCGCCCATAATATTGCCAATGCACAAACAGAAAGTTTTAAACGAATCCGTGCTCTTCCTGTAGAATCGTCAGCCGGTAATGGGGTGAGGGTTACTTGGCAAACAGATGAACGCCCTGGCCCACAATTTCTCTCAAGTGTAGATTCGATCAGTCTTCGGGAAGGATCTAATGTCGATCTAGGGAAAGAAATTATTTCCAATCTGCAAGGGGTGAATCTCACAGAAGCTAATATCGCCAGTATCAGAGTTCAGGACAAAATATTGGGCTCCCTCTTGGATATTACCGGGTAATTCCTCCTACCTCATGTAACCAATTATCATTCGATCGAGCCAACGTCCTCATTCCACTACAACTTATTCGTTCTTTTTAATTCTCGTGCGGGATTTTCGCGGGTTTTACGCTCATAAGAATGACGCAATTTTTGCGTCTTCATCAATCCATATAAACAGTTCTGAAGGTGTTTAGGTCTTCGCAGGGCGTTTTTTCTTCATTAAAGCAAAAGCCTTGACAAGATGGATGGGACTCTGTCCGGTTGTAGGATGTACGAGTGCCAGAAAAAACTGGGGATTTGACTTTGAACGTGGGAAAACAATTATTGTAGAATCAAACGGTTATACGAAGTGAGGCGAACTGTCTTGGGGAATTTCTTGAGAATGCGAAGGGTTGTGAGATAGAAATTTTCCTATTCACTCCGTTTCTATTAAATTTTTTGAACAGGAGATCGGGATGATGCACATGTCACGGTGGTTTGCTGGCGCTGCCCGGCCGTTTCGAATTGCCCCTCCATGGGGGGTTCTTTCTTTATTTTTAGGACTGGGGATGGTAAGTGGATTTTTTGGAAATGGGTGGTTGGTCCCCGCCCAGACGCAAGCGGCTATCCCCGGAGCGTTTATTGAAGGTTTTTCAGAAATTGTTGAAAAGGTCGGTCCCGCAGTTGTCAATGTGGCAGTGACTGGTGGTGGAGGTGGACCATCCAGAGGCTTACCTCCCGGGCCGTTTGGTGGCCCTCCAGGCGGCGGCCCTCCCGGTGGTGGTCCCGGTGGCCCTCCAGGCGGCGGCCCTCCCGGTGGCGGTCCCGGCGGCCCTCCAGGAATGAGTGCGGGGTCTGGAGTGATTATTGATTCTCGCGGATATATTTTGACGAATAACCACGTTGTGGAGGATGCAAGCGATATCAAAGTGTCCTTTCATGATGGACGAGAGATGTCAGCAACAGTTGTGGGAACCGATCCAAAGACTGATTTAGCGGTCATTAAAGTCAAACTTGAAAATGGCCCTCTTCCTTCAGTGGCCTGGGGAGAATATGAATCCCTTCGTGTTGGAGATGTGGTCCTGGCCCT
>DOFS01000520.1:2246-3368 GCA_003523945.1 Nitrospiraceae bacterium
GGGGCGAGGTAGTGTCGGTATTACGGAATATGAAGATTTCATTCAGACAGATGCCGCCATTAATCCCGGAAATTCCGGTGGGGCCCTGGTAAATATGAAAGGGGAGCTCATCGGGATCAATACGGCCATTTTCTCCAGGACAGGCGGGTCCGAAGGAGTCGGATTTGCCATCGCAGTTAGTATTGCCAAGGATATTGCCGCAAGTCTGATTGAAACAGGGAAGGTGGTAAGAGGATGGATGGGAGTGGCCATTCAGGAATTAACACCCGCCTTAGCGCAATCTTTCCAATTACCTGAAGGTCGACAGGGCGGGGTGTTAATCAGCGAAGTGCATGAAGATGGCCCTTCGGCAAAGGCCGGACTCCAGCGGGGCGATGTCATTCTTGAATACGGAGGAGAAGCCGTCAAGGATGTGAATCATCTTCGTAATATTGTGGCTCGAACGAAGGTGGGAAAGAAAAAAGAAATTAAAGTGTTACGAGAGGGCAAGGAGACGATCCTGACCCTGGAGTTGGGCGAGCGGCCCTCCGATCAAGCATTGGCAAAGACTGGTCCGGTAGAAGAAGAAAAAGCTCCGGCCATGGAAAAACTCGATAATGTGTTGTCGGGAATGACGGTCGCACCAATTAGTGGGGAACACCGGAGTGAATTCAATATTCCGGAACACATTAAAGGTGTGGTTGTTTCGAAGGTTGAATCAGGTAGCGCCGTGGAGGCTGCTGGGATTCAACCCGGTGACGTCATTCAAGAAGTGAGTCGCGGAAGCGTTAAAACGATTGACGACTTCAAGCAGATTGCGTCAAAAATTGCCAAGGATGAGTTGGCCGTTCTACTGGTCAACCGGCGAGGCAATAATCTGTTTATCGCAGTGAATCCTCAATAAGGGATGTAAATTCGGAGGGGGGCGACGTGAGCCCCCCTCGGATTTTTGGGATACACAACAAACATGGCCAAACAAAGCAAAATGGGTTCCTGGTTTGAAGAGAAAGTCTTCAAGCCACTGGAAGACAAAAAAATGCCCGTCATGGAGCATTTGCACGAGTTTCAATGGCGGCTCACACGGGCAGTCATTGTCATGGCCTGTGTCTTTGTTGGGACATTTTTTTATGCGGATACGCTAGT
>DOFS01000109.1 GCA_003523945.1 Nitrospiraceae bacterium
TCGTGTTTGGGCTCCTGGAGCGCGAAAGCCGTGTCTATACCAAAGTCGTCGAATCCGTCAGTGCCGACGAGCTCATGCGGCATATTCAAGCCAAGACGCGGAAGGGCTCGGTCTACTATACGGACGCCTTCCGCGGCTATCAGTCCTTGAAACGGTATGGCAAACATCATACGATCAATCATTCAAAACGCTTCGTGAGCCGTGGCGGCGTGAAGAACCATATTAATGGCATTGAAGGATTTTGGAGTTACGCCAAACATATTTTGTATCATTACCGGGGCGTCTCGAAATATCATTTTCCTATGTACTTAAAAGAAATTGAATATCGGTTTAATCATCGAACGGAGAATTTGTTTAAACAATTCCTGAAGATCTATTTTGGTTACGTTTCGCCCTAATTACCGAAAAAAATTAAGGGTGTATCCACATTTCAGGAACTGTTCGAATTATTAGATGGAAGGGTTTTATCTTTTTATTTGGATTGATTTGGCGAACGATTTTCTTTAATAAACGGACGAAGAAGAGGTAGACACAATGGGACTGAGAAGAAAACGGTATCTGTATTTGGCCAGCCTGTTGATTGGACTTTCTTTTGTCATGGGTTGCGCAGGACATGACCACCAACATGGAGACGAGCCTTTACCTCCCCCTGTGTATGCTGACGCTGAAACCGCTCAGGCTATGAAGGAAGGAAACCGCTTATTTAAAGAAAGACGGTGGTGGAGGGATGCTGGGGAACAATACCAAATCGCTATCCAAGCCTTTCCGACCATGCCTGAAGCCCATTATAACTTAGGATTGGCTCTCAAAAAACAAGGTCTGCACAAGGATGCACGCGTTCATTTTACGAGAGCATTAGAATTGGAACCCCACAATCCCGTGTATCGCAACGCACCATCCTTCCGTCGGTACGAAGAAGTGACGTCCGAGCCGAAACCCGAGTCGGACTCCCACGGGCACAGTCACTAAGGCTAAAGCGTGTTAAGCAACATATGGGTCGAACGCCAGGAGAAAGATTAGCAGGGAGGCGTTGCGGATGCGCACTGTCCATCATGAAACACGAAACCTCGGCCCATCCGGATAAGTTCGAAGAAGTAAATAAACAGCCTGTAAGGCCCATTATTGAGGCATTTTTTAGGAGGCACACTCATGACGAATATAGCGGTCTATATTGGAGCCGCATTGGCTGAAATCGGCGGATGTTTTGCCTTCTGGATGTGGCTGCGGTTGGACCGGTCGCCATGGTGGGGCCTGTTAGGAACGATCAGCCTGGTGATCTTTGGTGTGCTCCTCACACGCGCTGAGGTTGCTTTTGCCGGGCGGGCGGATGCGGCCTATGGTGGTGTCTACATTATGGCCGCATTGTTTTGGCTGTGGACGGTTGAAGGGATGGCGCCTGATCGGTGGGATGCTGTAGGGGCCGGCATGTGTATAGTAGGGTCCGCGGTTATTCTCTGGGGGCCCAGAATGGTGTAGAAAAAAGGCTAAGGAACGTCTTTTGGGCTGCGCGGGGGCGGTGTGAAGCCGATATGTACTTATCATGAAAGACAAATATCCCTGAGTGTGTCGTTGAAGTATGTTAAACAAAAAGTGAAAGAAAAGAGTCGTGTTGGAAAATCAAAAAAATCTTGGGACGTTCTTTGAGTTGGGCCCAGCCCTGCTCTTCGGTCTGACGATACCCCTTTATTAAATTCTTCCTTCCAGACTACGACCTGCTTCCTCTTGCGGGACTTTTCTATATGGGAGCGGGCTTGGTTTCTTTAAAATCTTGCTGGCTGCCAAAAAAAAAGGAAAGTTTCCTCTCCTATCAGCAGAAACTTCCATTCAAAAAGCTGATTTCGGATTGTTAGCCGGAATAATCCTGACCGGCGGGGTGCTAGCCCCCGTTCTCATGTTTCATGCTCTACGGGCTCCAACGGATTTCAGCTGTGGCCGGAACTCTTCTGCACAATCTGGAAGCACCTCTCACTATTCTCTTGGCTGTTAATCGGAAAATCGCGAAAGGGAAGTTCTAGCATTTTTATTTCCCCTTTAACTCAGAACTAAAGCTTTTCCCCCATTTACCTGTCGTTGCTTATTCTCGGAGGTCAGGACATTCTACAGGCTCGATGAGCCGTATAACTGAAAAATACAGCTTGGAGGTGGAATGTTCATGTTCCCTGAATCGGGTCCTGGAGACTCCGGCTTCGCCAGATGAAATAGATGGCGGGGGTGACCAACAGTGTGAGCACGGTCACCGTGACCATGCCGCCGATCATGGGCGCCGCGATGCGTTGCATCACATCGGCACCCGTTCCTTGGGACCACATGATGGGGAGCAAACCCAGGATGATCGCCGAGGCGGTGTTGATTTTTTGCTGTATCATGTTTTGGTTCAATTCCTTCCTGTGATAACCAGGGGCTGCGTAAGGAAATCCCTGCGGGAAGCTCTTAAAGGAAAGGACGAAGCATGATGAACATTAAGCAAAAAATTGTCACGGACGAAACAATGCGGCCCGTGGCTGTGAAGATTGACTTTGCCGTGCTGTTGACGAACGATTCCCTCCTGCTAACCTTACCCGGTCTTCGAGCCATGTCACTCAAACTTCGATGAAGGGAGTGTTAAAAAAAGCTGTCAGCGTCGTTCTCGCCCCTTGGCCGTGTTCAGGTACTTCTCTGTTCGCTCCGCCCGTCCAAGCGGCTGCGGCCTTGCTGCGCGAGGCTTTTTGAACATCCTGCCTCAGTCATGGAAGACCGTAACCTATGGGATCATGAAAAGCCTTCAGAAAATTTTTGAGTTTTTAAACAGCCTGTTAGTTCTAGAATCAGTGGAGCATTACCATACTAGAAAACCCTCCCACCCAAACCTTTTTTTGCAAATCGATATCCTGAATTTATGCCCACTTGACTCTCCAGTTAACTGGATGGTTTATAGTAATTAGTATGAAACCGTTGTTCATTGGAAAAATCGCCAAACAGGCTGGAGTGCCAATAAAAACTATCCGGTACTATGAGGAGGTTGGCTTGCTTTCTCGGGCAGGACGTACCTCATCAGGTTATCGGACGTATGCATTCCCGGTCATTGACCGTCTTGTCTTCATTAAGAAAGCCCAAACCCTTGGTCTTACGCTGAAGGATATTAAATCCATCTTGGATCTTGCCGACCGGGGAGGTTGTCCCTGCGGGCATGTTCAACACACGCTCAAGCAAAGCCTTCAAGGTCTTCGTCAGAAGATTGCTGATTTGCAAGAGATCGAAAAAAAACTTGTGGGTGCCATGCGTCAAAAGTGCCCCACGGATTTTAGACCAAGCGGTTCAGCCATTTGCCCCAAAATCCAGCAAAAACCTAAAAATAAGAAGGTCGTCAGTTGAGTGGACTGATGTGATTTCCATTGTGACCAGCATGTGGACATTCCCGGGCGGTTGTACGCAATCGCAACACCAACGAAGTCTTTATCGGCGAAGAAAAGAAAATGTGTCGCATAAAAAAAAGAGCTTGGAACACGTTAATCGGATCACTTGAATCAAGGAAATGGGCGAGAAGGCTATCCATGCATAGAGATTCCGTTTCAATGGGCGTCGGCCCAAGAGACGCATTAGTGATGTACTCATGTTGGTGATGGGCTACGAATTCGAAAGCTGCGGCACCTACACAATCCGCTTAACGGCTTGAAACGAGATTGATGACGGGCCCATGGACTTCATCTTCAAATTCAGCCGTTAAGAAACACCAAGGAAGAAAAAAGGTGATAAGGTCCTGATCGGGGAGAGAAAAGTGATTGTCGAGGAATTTCTCAACACTTATGCTGATATGCTGCTCCTTCAGGGCTCTTGGCTGGTTATCGGCATCGCCTTGGTGGCTGGCCTGCTCAGCAGTGCCATTTGTCCCTTCACGCTGCCCGTCGGGCTTGGAGTGGCCGGGGTGGTCGGTACGGCAGAAAGTCGAATCCGTGGCAGCGGCTTCCCAATTGCCATGGCCTTTTTTGCCGGCTTGGTCGTCAGTTTGACCGCACTCGGCGCCATGGCTGGTTTCTTAGGCCTTGTCGCCACTCAGGTGGTTGGCCGGTGGTGGATGCTGATCATGGCCGTGCTGGCCTTTATCGCGGCACTCGCCGTGTTCTTCGGCTCATCTCTCCGACTGCCTGCATTCTCTGGGCAGCGCCGGACCGGAATGATCGGTGCCTTTGTCTATGGACTCGTCTTCAGTCTCGGCACGCCGGCCGTTTCCTTGCTGCTCGTGCTCACCGTCGCCACCGCCGAACACCGGCCGGCGTATGGCGCCCTGTTGGCGTTGGGGTATGGAGTCGGACGGGGACTCCCCTTCCTATTACTTGGACTGTTTTCCGGTGTCGCGATGCGTCTGCGCTGTCAACCGTCATGGTCCCGCGCGATTCGAGTCACCACCGGCAGCCTTCTGCTGGTGATCACCGGTTATTACCTTTGGATTTTTCTATGAAATTGAACAAGGGAGGCCAATATGGCACAAGATACTCTTGAAACTATCCAGATGAAAGTCTCAGGGATGATGTGTTCATTCTGCACGATGAGCATTGAGCGTGCGCTCAAGCGCTATCCCGGCGTCAAGAGTGTGCTCGTGAATCTGGTCCACGGCATTGTCCTGGTGGAAGCCGATACCACGAAGATCAGCCGAGCGGAATTGACCACCGCAGTTGAAAAGCTGGGTTACAACGTCTCATATACCGAGGTGCAGCAATACGCCACGGATGAGGCGATTTTTTCGGTCATCAAGCAGCGGGGACGGATCGGTATGGCGCTCGCCCTACTCGATTTGATCGTGGACCCTTTCAATGTCTTCAGCTTGCCGGCATATCCGCGAGCTCTTTTCAGCTTCGGGGTGGCTGCCGTCATGCTGCTGTGGGTCGGCTATCCTATCCTGCGCAAGACGTTGCTTGCCCTGGGCCAACGGGTGATTAATGCGAACGTACTTCTCTCCGCCGCTGCGTGGGGCTCGTTCATCGTCGGTAGCCTGTCGCTGATCTATCCAGGCTGGCCGAACTTTTTGCCCGTGGCGGGG
>DOFS01000457.1 GCA_003523945.1 Nitrospiraceae bacterium
CTTGACACCAAAAGACCCGCGGCCAGAATCGGGATAAGGTGTTCAGCCGGCCAATATTCTAATGTCGTCAGCATCCGCAGAATAGCCGGTGAAAAAGCTGAAATTCCCAGTGCCAACAGGCCAACCACTAAAGCCATATAAATAACAATTTTGGCTTGCAATTCTTTCACATTTTCATTCTTCATTATTGAAAATCGAAAAGATCCATAACTGTTTTTAAACGGCTCGAGAACCAGCACATTGCCCAATTCCACGAACTTCAGCGCCAAAGCATAAAGTCCGACCGCTTCAAGTCCATACAAAGCCTTCAGGAGAAACCGATCTGAATACAGAACGGCAACCCCAACAATGGTGCTCAAGAGAAAGGGGAAACTATAGGTGAGCACCTGGCGAAACTTGGCTTGGTGAAACCGTAGCCCGCATTCATACACCGTGGTGCCAACAACATAGACCCACGATATCCCAACGCTCATGAGATTTCCCAGAAGAATCCCCCACACTCCCCATCCAAGGATAGCCACCGAGTAATAATTACATCCTACCTGTAAAAGTAATCGCAGAAAGGAAGCCACCACAAATCGGGTGGAATACTCCCTGGCCCGGAAGTACGCGAGACCAATTTCCGTGGATAATTGTAGAATGAGAATAAGGAGGCCAAGCTGTAGGAGACTCGCGTCTTGTCTTGAGCCAAGCAGAAATCCTGACAAAATCGGTGTCGTAAACCACAACAAGGCGACCCCGCTGGAGGCAATCACACTGGATCCGACCAATGTCGTACTCACCAGAAATTTTCGTTCCAACTCTTCTTGGAACTCAAAATAAAATCGCAATGTCGCATGCGCCAATCCCACTCCCAGCAAAGAAGAGACGAGTGCCGTGACCCCGTAAACTAACTCCAGCGTCCCATACTCAGAAGGCGTCAAATAGCTTGTATAGAGCGGAAGAAGAAGAAATGCTCCAGCGCGATTGACAATTCCTCCGACTGCATAAATGGAAGAATGCTTGAAGAGGCGCTTCATATCTGACTGCATATTCATAAGTCCCATTCAAAAGCAAAACCTTCAACAGAAACCATCTGGCTGTTTATGACCCTATATTCAATCGGAACATTATGAAACGGAACAGTTTGCTTCAGTGACCGTAGCTAACGCCTTCTCAAAAGCAGAACGCAAAATTGGCATCATGGCGTGAGAGAACCAATCTTCTTCCGATTTATGCCAATGATCGAAATGCTCATGAAATTGATAGAGAAGCAGAATGACCGCATAAATTTTCTGCCGATCTCCAGGGCCTAAATCGAGTGCGTGCCAATACGTTTGGACACACTCATTCTTAAAAAGATCTTCTTCAAAGGCCACTCTCACAATGGCTTGGTAAAAGGGAATTCGCTGCTTCAAATAGACTTCGTAACTCAAGTACCACAATAAATCCATCAACGGAAAACCCATCTCTCGCGACAAATCCCAATCGATCAAACCGACAACTTCCCCGGACTCATTGACAAGTAAATTTGTCCGCTTAAAATCACCATGGGTCCGCACCAGAACCGCTTCCTTTCCCAGCAACCCTTCTTTCAATAGGGCTTCAACCTTTGCAACCATCTCTTTATCGGTTCCATTGGAATACCCCATTAAATGGCAAAGAGAAGCACCCACAAGGCGCTCAAAAAGCGCGTCATCAAGAATCACTTTCTGTGCTGTTGCGGTATGAAGTTGCAAAATGAAGTGAAGGGCCTGAGCCGTCATCCTGTCAGATTCCCACGAACATTTTCGGGTCCCTGTTGGTTCAAGACCGGGTAGTTTGGATTCGACAAAATACCTCAAATCCCCAAAACGACGAAGATTGTAGGGAGCTGGAATGGCCACAGGAGCTTTACCCTGTAACGCATGTAAGGTCTCATAATTATTTCGACATCGAAACAAAGGCTCGTCGCCTAAAGGAAACCGGACAATCCGACCTGGAAGTTTCCCCACAAGTGTATTGGCAGTTCCGACATACACTTGAATATCTGATCGGTCCGATTGGTCAATCTCAGGCTGACTCACGATGTCCCCTATAACCCCTGAAGACCGCTCCGGGCAGGACTTTCCTACAATCAAACCGTACGACTCCCCTCTTAGCACTTTTTTCAATGTGGACCGACCTTTCGAGACCCACGACTTTTTGTTTCGCTCCTCAAATACCGCTTCAACAGGCCCGCAAGTCGGATAAAAACTGAGTCTGTTGAGAACTCTGCTTGAATTCCTCACCATTGCAGATCCAAGGCCGCGTTGGTATACCCGGGTTGCCTCATAGCCAATGTCAGAGAATAATGGCCCTTCCCTCATTCCCAAATAGATCATTCCACCAGGAGTCAATAAATTGAAGAGTTCGGAAAAAAAATCCCTAGCCTTGCGCACAGTGCCTACGCCGGCTTCCAACCAAACCTGCGGGTCAGGAAGGCACACAAGATCAAAGAGGCCTTCCTGAAAAGAAAGGGACTGATTAAGTCCATAGAGGACCGTCTTAATTTTTCGGCCCTCTTGCCTGGCGCGAGCAATGGCACATCTCCTGCTAGGCTCATCCCGATAGACCCCCGTCACATTGATAAATAAATAGGATAGGGCCACCGTTGTGGTTCCTAACCCCGCATCAAGAACCAGGACGGTATCCTGGCTTGTTCTTCCCACCCATAACATCCATGCTGCCTGGGATCCGAGGTGGATTTCCCAAAAGAGTTTCTTTCGCTCTTCGGAGCCCAATTCATTCAGAATCTTTCCGACACCGTCCAGCCAGCCATATCCTTCCACCAAATCGGCAAGACGTTCATGTATCGTTGAGGCCATCACCCGATATCCTTGCGAAAACCAATATTCCCTTGGAAAGGACGAACAAGGCTTTTCACCATGTGTTTAATCAATCCCCAGCCGAACCGGACCTGGTGGTAGAGGTTTGCCGGATGCAATTTCATAGCCTTGGCTTGCAACTTCCAGGCATGCTTTTCCCCAACAACAAAGCTACTCTCGGCCCATTCACTATAAATCTTGGCCTTACGTATGTTGTAATTCTCGAGAGAATACTCATTTCTGTACATTTGCAATATTTGAAATTGCGCAGAATATTCTTTTCGCAAGCTTCCATGACTCCTGGATTTTCTGAGAACCCGATATTGACCAAAATATTCATAGGGCAGGTAAAATTTTGTTTGGTTCGAAATTCGTATCCAAAAATCATAGTCCTCCGCCTTGAGATGTTTATGCTCAGGATCAAATCCCTGGATTTTTTCCAAAACATTTTTTCTAATGATCGCAGTCGACATGTCTATACCGTTCACATTACCTTCCATCAGTAGAATCTGCCTAAGATTTATAGGCTTGTTATATAGGTCTAAATAACACAGGCATGGTTCGATTTTTCTTCCCAATTCATCAATATTTTCCAACAACCCCCCGACAACCCCTACATCAGGATGCCTATGCATAAGGTCCATTTGACATTCGATTTTCTCAGGAAACCAAATATCATCGGCGTCACAAAACGCGACAAAATTTCCCCTACTGTGGGCAATTCCCACATTTCGAGCAATGGCCACCCCATAGTTCTCCTGATCTATCCAATGAATCCGACCAGAAAATTCTTTTAAAAT
>DOFS01000456.1 GCA_003523945.1 Nitrospiraceae bacterium
GTATCCCCCGATTCGTTGTGCCTTGAGTTTTGATCTGACTTCGCAATCAGAATGATATCCTTCCCTTTCTGCAAAACGGTTCCTTTGTTTGGGAGGTCCCCCAGACGAATCTTCGGACCTGCCAAGTCTACAAGGATGGCAAGTGGCATCTTTTCCTCAAGAGCAAGGCCTCGAAGGCGTTGAATTGTTGTCTTGTGCCAATCAGCGGTTCCATGGGACATGTTAAACCTGGCAACATTGACTCCGGCATGGAGGAGTTGTTTTAAACATTCTTGGGAAGAAGTCGCAGGGCCAATTGTGGCTATAATTTTGACATGGCGCATGGGAATGATCTCAAGAATTGGTTAATAGTGGGCTAGCAGATCTTGGTGAGGGAAGCGAGACCTTTTGTGACCGCAACAACCAAAAATTCCCCGAGGTTTGTTCTCAGGTTTCATGGAGCATTGAATGGAAAGTATTTGTGTATCGAGGAAACCCAAGAAAGATATTTCGCCGCTGATAGGATGACCTAATAGCCAAGCTCTCAGGATTCATCGCGGTTATGGAGCTAACGTTCGAAGAAATGAAAGAAGATGGTTCAACTCTAATGCATTCAGATCGTTCTTCCAGGCAGGCATGGCTGTTCCCGGTCGGCCATTGCGAAGCGTATCAAGAATGGTTTGATCTGATTGTTTGCCGAGAAACGTGAGGTTGGCCGCTGGGGGAATTAAGGCCTGTCCAATGGGGCCATCCCCTTTGCCGCCAGGTCCATGACACGTCACGCAGTGTCGTTCATAGATGGCTTTCCCTTTTTGGGGATCGCCAGATTGAGTGAGGGGTTGACCGGGTGTTTCCATCCAGTCGTCCCGTTGGACATGCTGTGCAGAGGGTGAAGGCTGGAGTGAATTTTGCGTCACCAAATAGTCAGCCAGCGGACCCATGTCCTCATTTGAAATTGGACAGCCAAAGGTTGTCTTCATTTTGTTGACGATTTCCATCCAATGCTCACGCGAATGAGGTGGTTGCATATACACATACTCTGCCGAATGACACATTAAGCAGTAACGGCTTGCGAGGTCACTCCCTGGGCCAGGTTGAAAGGAAATCGGATCAGCAGGAAGAGTGAGAATGGATGCCGGTTCTCTGTCATCGCCAGTGGCCGGAAGTCCCCACGCGAGTCCTGTACCCCACAGAAACACTATACAGAACATGCAAACACGCATCACGGGATATCCTCAGCTGGTTTGAATATTTACCGTTTCGATCACATTGCGAAGATATCCACTTGGATTCCATCGGGCACTGAACCGCTGTGATTCTCCAATCCGATTGATGGCCAGTGATTGCAGTGCATACGCATGCCCAGGTTTGGGAATAAATTGGGCTTCCCACGAACGAAAGCTGAAATCTCCAAAATCTTTTCCTAATCGGGCGGATTGCCATTGTTGTCCTCCATCCACGGAGAACAACACGCGATCAATGCCATACCCCTGATCAAAGGCAATGCCTTTAATGGTGCAAGGTTCCCCTCCCGGTATGGTTCGACCCTCTTCCAGATTGGTGATAAAGGAACGAACGGGCAATTTCCCGATTGGCACCGTATTCGTTAAAGCCTCTCCTGGTTTCACGCAGTGACAGGGATCAGCCGGGAGGCGATAGGCCTGTGTCGTCCAAAAATTTTGATCGGCCTGATTGAGCACTTCAATATCATTCAGCATCTTCACCCAATAAGTGGCATACCATCCAGGCGCCACGAGGCGAAGGGGATAGCCGTTCAGCATGGGGAGTGCCTTCCCATTCATGGAGTGAGCAACCAACACCTCTTCCTGGAGCGCATCATTAAGGGGCAGAGATTTTCGGAAATCAGGCGTGGCTTGTGCGACCGGTTGATCCAGTCCATCGAATCTCACCTGCACCGCATCTCCTGTTATTCCTGCCCTGTGAAGGAGATCGCGGAGCCTGATTCCCTTCCAGTTGGCATTACCCATTGCCCCATTTCCCCACTGTCCTCCGGGTACGCGAGGTTGAAAAAACCCGCGACTATTTCCCGCACATTGGCAAACAGCTGCAATTTCGATTTGTTCAAATTGAGTGTGTAATTCATGAAGACTCAGGGACAGGGATTGATTGACCCGACCTCGAATAGTCAGCCTGAAGGTGTTTACGTCAATTTCCTGAGGGATATTGGCAAGGTGCCAGCGAACAAAAAATGCATCGTTGGGCGTGAAGATGTCTTCATTAAAAATATGAAAGGGGGTTTCCAATTGAGGAGGCCTCGTGGTCATCACCATGAGCGGCCGTTTCTGTGGAAAAGCAACCAAGGGACGGCGGCCCCGCTCGAAAGGGAGAGTGACGGTCGAGTCATCGTTCGCCCGGAGCTCACTGGGGGTGAGAGCACACAACCCGAGAGCAAGGCTGGTCTTCAATAATTGTCGACGGTCTATTCCAGGATTTTTTTCATTCATGAAATAAATTTACCTTGTTTCCGAACAGCTTGAGGTCCTGGATGAAGATTCTTTACGGCATTCAGTGATCTGTAGCCGTCTCCTTGTGTCCTGGGGATTGGTTGCTATTCTGTAGGAACAGGAATTCTATGCTAGCGAATACCCTTAAGGACCCGCCAGAAAATAGATGGATAGTTGAGTGAGGAGATCCCGTCTGCTAAAGACTGCTTTTCTAGCAGGGTTGCCCGTTAAAGACGCAAGGTTTGTATCGGCTCACATCAAAGTCCATTTCTTCCTGATAGACCTGTTCGTTGCCGTTGACACCATCGACAAACGGGTCATTCCACATCGTATGGTTCCACCAATAAAAAATGGGGAACTCTAACGTGTAGTACACCGGATTTCCGTAGGTGCTTCGCACATGTTGTTCGACGGTCCGTCCCGTAACGTAGTCAGCTTTCCCATTCCCTTTCAAGGAATACAGGGACAGGAGCAGGCGAGATTCCTGGTCGTAGATTTCATCGATCCGAGTACTTTCGTCGGGTTCTGAAGGCAAAACCAGGGTCGTTGAGGGGGTGGGAGTTTCTACTGAGGTGAACGCTAACCAGGTTGCCAAAACGACCAGAGGCATAATCGTCATAAGGCAAGTCCTCCTTCCTAGATGTGGTCCGGAGCCTGGCCTCTGGAGGAGGCCAGGCTCGCGGACGGAACAAATTAGGGATGAACAACCGCAAGCCCATGCGGATCCGCTGTTTCTTTCCCGTCCACCATATTGGTGAGACGGGTGATACCAATTAATTCACCGCCTTTTCCGGCATGTAAGACTTTGATCACAGCCACACCAGGCGTGGACCCTTCCGCATTATTGACATCCTTGTGATTTCCGGTCAAGGGATTCGGTCCTCGCAAGTTCATGAAAGCATAATTGCCATCTGGAGAAAAATCAATGAGGTCCGGGGCAGGATCATCGCTCTGTGTACCGACGAGCTGAATCGTCCCCACACTGAAATTTGAGATCGAATCAAATATCTCAATCATGTTCCCGGCCCGATCCACATTCCAGAGATTGCGTCCAATCCCCCAAAGCCCGTGTGAATCCGAAAATGATGTGTCACGGGAAGACATTAATTTGGCTGAGACCGAGTCAGGAAGACCCGAAAGACCGACAGCATAGACGTCATAGGAAAGGGGCGCGATGGGCCACCCGCCACCAGAATTTAAGTACATCGTGTTGCCGATTTGATAGCCGCCGCAACCCGCCGGATGGATTTCATTATTCGTTAGGGTGGTGGTGACGGTCATGGGCGATTCCTTGACGTTGACCACTAATAGTCCCCCACCGCGCAACGTGACAAAGGCATAGGTACTCGTGGCATCCGTAATCGGGCAAATGGGGGCATTATCGGGCCGTTCTCCACTTTCGAGTGCTTGCAAATCCAGGACATCTTTTTG
>DOFS01000370.1 GCA_003523945.1 Nitrospiraceae bacterium
GCCTCTGGCGATCTGACGCAACGCAAACTTCTGCCGGCCCTTTACAACCTCCTTTTGGACGGCTTGCTCCCTGACAATTTCGCTGTACTGGGGTTAGGCCGGAAATCTTTATCCGATGAAGATTTTCGTGGAATTGCCCGTAAGGGCATCGAACAATTTTCCCGGCAATCGCTTGAACCCGACAAGTGGAAAGCCTTTCAAAGTCGCTTGTTCTATTGTGCAGGGGATATTGCTGCCTCCGACTATTACGGGCAAATGCGGGACCGGCTGAAGGACATTGAGTCACCATTCAAGCTACCCGGCAATCGCATTTTTTATTTAGCCATTCCGCCAACATCTTTTGCTCCCGCATGCGAGGGGCTCCAGCAAGCCGGCTTAGTGGCTGTCCCTGACCAAGCAAGCCCATACTCCCGGGTTATTGTGGAAAAACCGATTGGACACGATTTGTCTTCTGCGCGAGCCATTAATTCGGCGATCGGCAATGTCTTCGATGAATCCCAGATTTATCGCATCGATCATTATCTTGGGAAAGAGACCGTCCAGAATATTATGGTCATGCGCTTTGCCAATTCCATCTTTGAACCTCTGTGGAACCATAAATACATCGATCACGTGCAATTGACCGTCAGCGAAGCCGTCACCCTTGGCACTCGAGCCACCTATTACGAGGGAGCAGGAGCGCTTCGAGACATGGTGCAAAATCACATTTTGCAACTACTCTGTCTCATTGCAATGGAGCCCCCCTATTCGCTGGATCCGGATGTGGTACGGAATGCCCGAATGGATGTGTTACGCGGACTGCGCCCAATTCGAGGACAAGACGTCGAACAGATGACCGTTCGCGCTCAGTATGCCCACGGAAACATCAAGGGCCAGGACGTACCAGGCTATCGACGAGAGGAAGGGGTTCAACCTGATTCCACCACCGAAACATATGTGGCCTTAAAAGTCTTTGTGGAAAACTGGCGCTGGGCCGGAGTGCCATTCTACATTCGCACGGGAAAAGCCATGCCGACACGCGCCACCGAAATCGCCGTCCAATTCAAGGACATTCCCCAGATTTTATTTAATGCCAATCCGCAAACTCCCCAGGCTCCGAATTTACTCACGCTTCGCATTCAACCCGAAGAGGGCATGGCCCTTCGCATTATTTCCAAAGTGCCGGGCACCAAAGCCCAAACGCATCCCGTTGATATGGATTTTCACTATGGTGATGCCTTTGAGGCACCTTCCCCGGAAGCCTACGAGCGGTTACTGTTGGATGTCATGGCGGGAGATACGTCCTTGTTCATGCGACGGGATGCCGTTGAGGCTTCGTGGAAATGGGTCACGGATATCCTGGAAGGGTGGAGTGCATATGAAACCAAATGGTTACCGGAATATCCCGCCGGGAGCTGGGGACCCGTCGAAGCCGATCGACTGATTCATGCAGGCGGTCACCATTGGCGAAAAATCTAACCTCGTCCTATATGGAAAATAGTCAGGCGTGAGGAGTAAGGGGAGAAAATATTTTTTCTTACGCCTCACTTCTGACGCCTGACCCCTTCACCACTTGCCCGCGTTAATTAATTGCTCCAGACGGGCCAACCCCTTTTCAACATCTGCCCCAAGATGGAGCCGAATGACCCGTCGCTGACGACTGCTCAGGCTTTGCATATCGCCCAATGCTTGCGCGGCTTTTAACACGCCAAACGAATACGGCTCATCAGGAATTGAAAGATCCTCAGGATCATCACAGGTTATCTGTATAAAGACCCCAGAGTTGGGTCCGCCCTTATGCAATTGTCCGGTGGAATGGAGGAACCGGGGACCATAGCCTAACGTCGTAGCAACTTGTTTGATCTCACGAACTTTGGTGCGAATGCGCTGAAAAATTGCATGGACGGCATCGGTTCGTTCCACATAGGCATTGATGGCGAAATAATCGCCAGATTGGATACGAGAGAGATGCGCGCTCAGCACAGCCTCCAATGAGACCTGTCCTTTCAAGACAGAGGCATTCTGTTCATCGGTATAGACCGTCACATCGCCATCGCTGAGCAATGGCGTGGAATCCGGCAAAGTGCCGGCCCTGGTAAAGGCTTCCAAATACTTCTTTGTGTAATCCTTACTTTCCTGGACGTTTGGTTGATCGAACGCATTAATCTCTAACAGAGCTCCAGCCACCGCCGTCGCCATTTCCCATAAGAAAAATTGCTCACCCAGATTAATCAGGTCGGCAACGTTAATGCGAATCACCGGATGACCGGCTTGTTCGAGTGTTTTCATCTTGGCTTCCTGGGTGGCATCAATCCCTTGTTCATATCGAATGTAGGCAAAGACCCGGTCCTGGCCGTATACCTCCTGGCCCCCTAAGGATTCGCCATCAACCGGGATAATTCCCTTTCCTTCTTTTCCCGTACTTTCAGCCACCAATTGCTCTAACCATGCACCCAGATCCCACAGCGCCGGCGAGGTCACAATGGTAAGCTTGTCCTTTCCAGCCTTGGCACAAAGGCCCAGGACCGTCCCGAGAATCACACCGGGATTATCCTGAGGTGGCACACTGGCGCCACAGGAATGACGCATGCGTTCCGCCCGATACAAGAAATGCTCAATGTTCACACCCATTAAGGCCGCAGGGACCATGCCGAAGTTAGACAAGGCCGAATACCGGCCGCCAATTTCCGGTACCCCCGCAAGAATATGTCGAAATCGCAGCTCTTTGGCCACCTGCTCCAGCAACGAACCAGGATCGGTAATGGCCACAAAATGATCACCCGCCTTCTCTCCGACAACCTTCCGCATACGCCCAAAGAAATATTTCTGAAAGACAAGTGGCTCGGTGGTAGACCCCGATTTACTGGCCACCACACACAAGGTTTTGGACAATTCGACCCGATGTTCAAATGCCCGCACCTGCGAGGGCACCGTGCTATCCAGGACATGCAATTCGGGATACCCGGGAATTACGCCAAAGGTCATCCGGCAGACTTCCGGGCACAGGCTGCTTCCGCCCATACCCAGGACCAGAACATGTTTAAACCCCGCTTCCTTGATTTCTTTTGCCAAAGCCTGTAATCGGGGAATAGAGGAAAGTTGCTGCTCAGTGATTCGCAACCACCCCAACGCATTCCGAATGATCTCGTGATGAGCAGGATCGTGATGCCAGAGGGTGGGATCTTTGCTCCACAAACGGCGAACCAGATTGGTGTGCTGAAATTCGTTAAGCGCCTCATCAATCTTCGGCTGCACGGATCCAACAGAATAGGTGACCCGGTCCACTTTCTCTCCTAATATTAACGCCCGCTTCCGACTAATCACCCCCATTAATTGATCAAAGGCATCCAAAAATAATTGGGCGCCATCCTTTAAGAGGGTCTCGGTCACCTCTTCCATCGAAATGCCAACCTCGGCCAACTGCTGCATGATGATTTTCGCTTCAGCCAGGCCCTCCTGAATCGTATTTTTTACCGTTCCGTGGTTCCGAAAGGCCGTAAACGTGGCTTCAGGCATTGTGTTTACGGTATCCGGACCGATGAGATTGTCAACATAATAGGTATCCGGATATTTGGGATTTTTTGTGCCGGTGCTGGCCCAAAGAACCCGCTGAACTCGTGCACCCTCTGCCTTGAGGAGTTGAAATTCAGCACTCGCAAAGACTTCCTGAAAGATTTGATAGGCCAGTTTGGCATTGGCAATAGCGACCTTTCCCAGAAGACCTTCCATCATCGCCCGCTGGGCAGGACGGGATTCTTTTGTGATGTTCGCTTCTAACTTTTTATCAACCAGACTATCGATCCGGCTCACGAAAAAGCTGGCCACCGAGGCGATGCGATGGAGATTCCCCTTATGCGCCGCCAACCGCTTCAACCCACGGATATAACTCCAAGCCACCTGCTCATAGACCACCACGCTGAATAACAGGGTCACATTGATATTGATGCCTTGGGACAGCAGTTCCTCGATGGCCGGTAACCCTTGAGGGGTCCCAGGCACTTTAATCATGACATTATCCCGGCTCACGGTTTGCCACAAACGGACCGCTTCATCAATGGTACCTTGTGTATCAAAGGCCAAATCCGGGGAGACTTCCAAGCTCACAAAGCCATCACGACCGTCCGAGGCATCATAGACTGGCCGCATCAGGTCCGCGGCATCCTGGATATCTTGAATGGCCACTCCCTCATATATCTGTTTGACGCTCGTCACCTGAGACGCCACCTGTGCAATCGCTTCATCATAGTCCGCACTCCCCGCAATCGCTTTTTCAAAAATCGAGGGATTCGAGGTCATGCCCAT
>DOFS01000197.1:0-2835 GCA_003523945.1 Nitrospiraceae bacterium
ACCCATTCCCAGTTTGGATTTGGGAAGGCCGGAAGTCCGGGTCACCGTCAAACGGGATCGTGCGGCGGATGTGCAAATGACGAATCAGGAGCTCGGATTTACCATTGATGCCCTGGTCGATGGGGCAAAGGCCAGTGATTACCAATTTGAGGGAGATGAGGTTGATCTCACGATTCGTGGTATCGATAAATATGCCAATCAGACGCAGTCGCTCAATTCCATTCCGATTTATACCAAAGGCGGTCAACTGACGACGGTCGGCAATATTGCTGATATCTCCTTGGTGGCTGGCCCGGAACAGATTAATCATATCGAACGGGAACGATCCATTGTGATTCAGGTGATCCCGCCGGTTGAGATGGCGCTGGAGGAGGCGATGGATGTGATTCGAACGCAAATCCTTGGGCCATTGAAAGAAAGTGGGACGTTAGGACGTTTGTATAATGTCCGCCTGTCGGGGACGGCCGATGATCTTACCGAAACGTATGACGCCTTAAAATGGAATTTTCTGTTGGCCTTTACCATTACCTACCTCCTGATGGCCGCGTTATTCGAAAGTTTTCTCTATCCTCTGGTCATTATTTTTACGGTGCCGTTTGCCGCGGCCGGTGGATTTCTGGGCCTATCTCTGGTTAATAATTTTATTGCATACCAACCCTTAGATGTGCTGACCATGTTAGGCTTTGTCATTCTGATTGGGGTGGTGGTTAATAATGCCATTTTGGTGGTGCATCAGGCCTTAAATTTCATGAGGGGAACGGAACGGGCGGATTCATTTGAAGAAGAATCAGCGCAGGGGTTACCTCTTCGTGAGGCGATTCGTGAATCTGTCAAAATCCGTGTCCGGCCGATTATGATGACGACCCTCACCACGCTCTTTGGGCTCTTTCCGCTGGTGGTTTCTTCCGGAGCGGGCTCCGAGCTTTATCGGGGAATCGGGAGCGTGGTGCTGGGGGGCCTCCTGGTCTCCACGGTTTTCACCCTCATCGTTATTCCGGCCCTGTTTACATTGGTTATCGATGCGCAACACAAGTGGGCAGCCAAACGAAAGCCTCAAATGGCGGTACAACCCTCGGGAGGCTCTCTGTAATCAAGAGGCGAAGGGACAGGCTATGATGGTAGGACAGGTCTCAAAATTGGTACGGCTATTCGTGGTGTGCGTAGGGGTGTCCGGGGGAGTCAGCGGGGTGACCTGGGCCGCTCCTCTAGAGACTTCAACGGATCGGGATCTTCCCGAATTGCGGTTGAGTTTGCGGGAGGCCATGGATGCTGCCGTTGATCAAAATCCCACTGTCCGCCTGTTTAACGAACGGATTGTCCAGGCGCAGGACGTAGCTAATGCACGTCTGGGAGAGTTGCTTCCCAATTTTTCCGGGCGTCTCAGTGGAGCCCGGCGACGCTTCTTTACCAGTCAATTCGGTGGCAGTCCCACGGTGACTGATCCTCGGGACTTCTATGAGGCCCGAGCTTTTCTCACTCAAAATGTGTTCAGTTTGAGTCTTATTCAACGATGGCGGGCCGGCAAAGCGGGAGTGGATGTAGCAGGGTTGGATGCGGAGGTGACCAAACGGGATACCATGGCTACCGCTGGGCTGATTTATTTAGAAGCGCTTCGAGCTAAGGCTGCCGTGGATGCTCGCACAGCGGATGTGGGACTGAATAAGGAATTGCTGCGTTTGGCGGCGGAACGAAAATCCGCGGGCATGGCGACAAGTTTGGATGTGACGCGGGCGAAGGTTCAGTTGGAAAACGCGAGACAGCGTTTATTAGTGGCAGAAAATGAGCGGGATCGCGCCAAACTCAATCTGATTCGCGCCATGGGGCTGTCGTTCGATGTGCGTCTGTTGCTCACGGATGAAATGAAACTGGGGGACGTTTCCGAACAATCCATGGGAGAAGCCTTACAGATTGCGCAGGAAAATCGGACCGAATTAAAGGCACAGAAAAACCGTGAACGCTTGGCCTCTCTGACGTTAAGCTCTGTGACAAGTGAACGGATCCCCTCCATTCAGGCCCTTGGCGATGTCGGTTTGATTGGGAATCAAGTCCCGAACGCGTTGACAACAGACAATGTTCAGGTCTTAATGACGGTACCGATTTTCGACGGTGGACAGCGGGAGGCAAGAATTTCGGAGAGTCGCAGTTTAGTCAGACAGGAAGCCATTAGGACGCAGGATGTGCAATATCAAGTGGGATTGGAAGTTCGCGATGCGCTGATCACCTTGAGCTCGGCCAAGCAGCAAGTCGCGGTGGCGGAAGAAGGCTTAAAACTCTCACTGACTGAATTGGAACTCTCGCGTGAACGGTTCGCGGTCGGTGTCGCGACCAATATTGAGGTCACCGATGCGCAAACCCGGGTGGCTCAAGCCCGGGATAATTTGATTGAAGGGCTCTTTACCTTCAATGCCTCTCGTCTAAGCCTGGCCCGTGCGCAGGGTCAGTTGGAAAAATTGTAATGAACAGGGCATTTTTGCTCAAAGGGTAGTATGACGACTCTCCAACTCAAACAAGAAATTCGGAGCGAAACGAGCAAGCGTCGGACGTTTGCCATTATCAGCCATCCAGACGCAGGCAAAACCACACTGACCGAAAAACTCCTGCTCTATTCGGGGTTAGTCCGCACCGCCGGTATGGTGGGGGGGCGAAAAAACCGCAAAATGGCCACATCGGACTGGATGGAAATGGAGCAGGAACGCGGCATTTCTATTACCGCCTCGGCGATGCAATTTCCTTATAAAGATGCCGTGATTAACGTATTAGATACGCCGGGCCATCAGGATTTTTGCGAAGACACCTACCGGACGCTCACGGCAGCCGATAGCGCGATCATGGTCA
>DOFS01000197.1:2933-3451 GCA_003523945.1 Nitrospiraceae bacterium
GATAGCGCGATCATGGTCATTGACGCCGCGAAGGGTGTTGAAACGCAGACACGAAAATTGTTTGAAGTCTGCCGTCTTCGTCAGATTCCGGTGTTGACCTTCATCAATAAGATGGATTTGCCGGGACGGCCTCCGTTGGATCTCATGGCGGAAGTGGAAGCCGTGTTGGGAATTCATGCCAGTCCCATCTACTGGCCCATCGGGTCCGGGCAAGACTTTCTGGGGGTAGTGAATCGGCAAACCCGCCACGTATTGCTCTATACCAAAACCGCCGCAGGAGGCGCGGCGAAACCCGACCTCCTGGAACTCTCGTTGGACGACCCATCATTGAAAAGCCGTATGGCGGGGTATATCTGGGATGAATTGATGCATGATTTAGAATTGCTGGATATCGCAGGGAACCCGTTCACGAAAGAAGACTTTCAAAATGGAAAGGTCACGCCGGTCTTCTTCGGGTCTGCCATGACCAATTTCGGGGTGGAAGCATTTTTCGATGCGTTCGTGGATCTGGCCCCTCC
>DOFS01000424.1:0-589 GCA_003523945.1 Nitrospiraceae bacterium
TCTGAAATGAAAAGTCGAGGAGCCGGCCTCGGCCTGGCTATTACCAAGAGTTTAGTCGAGCTGCACGGCGGGTCGATTTGGGTGGAGAGTACGCCAGGAGAGGGCAGTCGCTTCTGTGTTATTTTACCCGTCACAACATCGACGCCAATTTCCTAAAAATCAGAATTGAAATTTGTCAAAAATGTATCCGTCTAGATACAACAATTATCTAAATGGATACATTTTTTATTTTGACAGTTTCCTTTTCTTGGAAATAACACCCGTTTTTATAAGCCTGCAACTTGCAGGGATTTTTCTCTAGAATTGCTGGAGGGCTGTAGAAACATTTCTAGGTGACCTCTGGTTTCCAAATTCCACAAGGTTCGGGATCGCCTGCAAGGAAAGGAAAGATGTCACCTTTGTCCACGAAGCCGCGAGTTTTGCTCGTGGATGACGACGCTGACATTCTTCTTGCCCTCTCTGATTATCTTCGCCAGGAGGGTTTTGAGGTAGACCCTGTAGAGACGGGAGGTGCAGCCCTACAAAAAAGTACGACCTCATCGTATGAGGTCGTACTCCTTGATGTCGGACTTCCAGACCGGGATGGCAT
>DOFS01000424.1:760-6524 GCA_003523945.1 Nitrospiraceae bacterium
TGACCGCCTTTACCTCCTTACGAAAGACTGCCAATCCCGACATCCTCGATAAAGCCTTCGCCTACCTCACCAAACCGTACCAACGGCAAGAAGTTAAATCTGCCATTCATCGCGCCTGTTTGGCACGAAACATAGCCATCGCCGGGTGGCAAGGCTCTTCTTCTACCCCCACGACTCCAATGACCACCTTTCCCTCACTTCTTCAACCAAGCTTAACCGGGGCTTCCCTTGAGGGGGCCACACAGCAATCATTGAACCTCACCGCATATGAACGACTGGCAGAGTACGCTCAACTGATGCAATTTGCGTTTGATCATGTACCCAATGGGATCATGGTGGCAGATTCGGATAAACGCTTACGTTTTGCCAATCAGGCTGCTTGCGACGCTTTAGGATATACACCGGAAGAACTCAAAACCCTTCGTATTCCGGACATTGCCCCCTACCATGACAATGAAAAATTTCAACAACACCTGGACAGCTTGCGGAAGGGTTACCCCTTATACTACCCATCGATCCACCGCACCAAAAATGGCCAGGAATTCCCTATTGAGATTTCAGTGTATCTCCTCAATTTTCAAGGCCAGGAATTTACCTGCGCGGTGACTAGAGCATTTAATCCTGAAATTTCCAATTCAAGAAAGGCGGAGGAATCGGATGTCGAATCAGAAGGGACAGGTGACCACGGAAAACATCGACAAGAGGGAGCCGCTGACACCATTCCATAACCCATCCGAGCCTGTCCTCTCCGTATGGAAAGATACATGAGCGTACAACCTTTCCCTCAGCGAAAGAGTGCGTCCTCTTACACAGGAAAATTGAAAACATTTTTTCAAAGACAGACGAATGCTCTCACCATTCACAAAGACTTCGCGACTTGGGATTACCACAAGCCCATCTCTAGCTTGGACCAGGTTCGGTCTCTCTATTTTTGCAGAATGCTATCTCCGGCAGACTCAATCCTCAAGAGAGCCCCAGGTTGAAAGTCTCTTTGGGCAAGGTAAAAAACATATGATACGAATCAAAAAATTTTCAAAAAACTCAACCATATGTACTGAGTTAAGAAATATTTTTTGATTGGGGTTTTTGAAATTTTCAGGCTCACCATGAGACCTGAAGAGGTTGGGAAAAAAATGAGGACCAGCAGGGATCTTTCTCCCGCCGCTATGCATTCAAGTGGGACTGTTTGGACTGAAAGGCATTATGATCAAGCACGAATCCCTCAGTCCGAATTTCCCTTAGAAGACCACCAAAAATTCCCCCGCCAACGTAGATCGTCTTTATATTGGGGAGAATATGCGGTTTTTTTCATGATCGTGGCAGTTGGTACTGTCACCCCTCAAAGAGTATGGGCCGAGACGGCGTCGACTTCTTCCGATCTCACTGCCATTCTCCAAAATGATTCCGAAGTGATAAAAGAAGACCTTCTTTTTCTTCAGGAAGAAACCGTGAGCATCGCTGTCCGTCGCGCACAACCCATTTCTGAAGCGCCTTCCGAGGTCTATGTCATTACCGATGAGGATATCCGTCACTCCGGCGCCACCGATCTTCCCACTGTGTTGCGGCGCGTGCCCGGCCTCGAGGTCATGCAAATGACCGCGGCGGATTTTAATGTCAGCGTTCGAGGTGACAATCAACCTTCCGCCAACAAATTATTAGTATTAGTCGATGGCCGATCGATTTATTTGGACAGTGAGGGAGGGGTGTTATGGAAAGCCATCCCGATTACGCTTCCAGAAATAAAAAAAATAGAAGTGTTGAAAGGTCCCGCTTCAGCCATTTATGGGTTCAATGCCTTTGATGGGGTGATTAATATCATCACGAAATCGCCTGACGAAATTGACGGCACCCTCCTTCAAGTCGGTGGGGGAGAATTCGACACCATTATGGCCTCAGCCATCCATGGGGGGCGCTATAAAGATTTAGGCTACCGCTTTTCCTATGGCTATGACCAGACCAATATGTGGCAAGACCGAGATGATCTCGCCTTTCGCAGCAATAAGTTCAACCTTCATACCCAGTATGCATTGTCCGATGTATCCAAGGTCTTCGTGGAGGGTGGAATGGTGGATGTCACCGAGTATGACGGGAAATATGAAGAAGCTGCGACACCCTCCCTGGATTTTACCGATTCCTACATTCGGGTTGGATACGAGCAGCCAGATTTTTTTCTGCGTGGATGGTGGAGGCGGGAACCCTTCGAAACGGACACGGCAATCAACCCAAGTTTGGCGACCTTTGGTCCAGGAGGAACTAATGGCACTTTTGTCACCGGCAAAGATGGGAAACATATTCATGACGCCACATTCACCACCTATGATCTAGAAACTCAGCATAATGTGAGGATTGGAAGCCACAACCTTCTCACTTATGGAGCCAACTATCGACACATCCATTCCACCAGTAATTTCCTCTCGAAAACGGTCAATGAAAACCGTCTCGGTTTCTTCCTGCAGTATGAATGGACCCTCCTTCCAGATCTGCAACTTATCCCCGGATTTCGCTATGACCTGGATACATTTATTGATCCCACCTTTAGTCCGCGAGTCTCTCTCATCTATCAATTGGCAAAAAACCATTTATTGCGGGCCACGTTTGCTCAAGCCTATCGGCCACCGAATACGTTCCAGACCCATATTGAAGCCCTTTCCACAACCACACTATTTGGTGGCGCCGTCTCTATTCCCACTACAATACAAGGGAATGACAATCTCAAGCCTGAAAAAATCTCTTCGTATTCAATCGAGTATCAAGGATGGTTTTTCAAACACCGCCTTAGACTGCGCACTGCGCTGTTTTATAATCATTTGAAGAATTTAATTAATAGTCGTGAAATATCCGGTGCCGTGACCTTTGTAAATGATCCTGGCGTGGCAGACATTTATGGAGGGGAAGCCGGGCTTGAGGCGCTCATTACCCCCTGGTTAACCGGGTTCGCCAATTATGCGTATGAGCAATACGGCCAAAATTTCTCCGGGACCGCACGCCGCGCGGGCCCAAGATTTAAAACCAATGCCGGAATGCGAATGGAGTTGAACAATGGGCTTAATTCTGAGGTGGCTCTCCATTACGTCAGTGCCGTGACCTACCCCATCAATAGTGCTTTTTCAAATCCTCTACTACTCCCTTTTGGTCTTCCCCCCCCTCCAAATAATCGAGTTGGCAGCTACGTGCTTCTCAATATCCGAGGAGGCTATCGATTTTGGAAGGACAGGGCCGAGGCTGCTATATCCGTTTTTAACGCTTTAAACGACAAACATCAAGAACACCCTCTCGGAAATATTATTCGCAGTAGAGTAATGGGCTGGCTAACTCTCAAGTGGAATAATCCACTGTTCAACTAAGGCTGTGTGCTCAAGTTATGCACCATGGATTAGAACGATGGCTTGAAAGGGGGGGAATATGAAAACCCGACTCTTCGCTCTATTTTTCATAGGGACACTTCAAGGCTGTGGAACGCTCTACGTTCCAGATGCCAAATGTTGGAATGACTTTTCCCCTTGGAGTGCAACGTCAGATGGAGGGATGAATCTTGCACAATGTTGGGACAGTGATGAACAAACACGTTTTTACAATACCTCGCAAGGCTCCCAGATCGCTCCTTATGATATTGCGACGAATATTGAGTGGGCTGACAAAACAGAGCCGTTTCTTTCTACAGACACCATCAACTACTTTGGATATTTGGTCAATAAAGAGACCGCACCCTGGCCATTGGGTTGGGTGAAAGACTCCGTGAATTCAGGAGAATTCAAAGGGGAATGGATAGGCCTCACATGTGCCGCCTGTCATACCGCTGAAATTCACTATGCTGGTAAAAGAATGCGAATTGATGGTGCTCCAACCATGGCTGATTTTACAGGATTTATTAATGCCCTTGACCAAGCACTGGAAGAGACCTACCTCGATATGAAACAAGAGGGCGGTAGGAGTGGGGCCAAGTTTGCTCGATTGGCCAGGCGGCTTGGCAGCCCTAGCGAGATAGAACTTCAGGAGCGGCTAGAAAAAGCCGTTATGACTCGTCAAGCCTGGCACCACCGAAATGATCCTCCCAAAGAGGGCCAGCCAGGATTTGCCGGATATGCCCGTCTTGATGCTTTTGGTGTAATTTTTAACGAAGTGACGAACGCACTGCTCAACAAATCTGAAGAATATAACATCCCTGAGAATTATCGTGTACCGGATGCGCCAGTGAGTTACCCGTTCTTATGGGACACACACTTTCATGATTGGGTCCAATGGAACGGCATCTCTCCCGCCATACCCATGGGAAGGAATGTGGGTCAGGGGATTGGCGTATTTGGTCAGGTAAATATGGAAAAAGAAACCACGAGCATTAAATTGAATAATCTCAGGAAACTTCAGGGTCTAGTGAGAAAGCTTCGTTCTCCTGTGTGGCCGGAAACCGTCTTTGGAGTTATCGACCAGGACAAGGCCCAAAAGGGCGAACAGCTTTTTACCAAGCATTGCAAAAGTTGCCATATCACTCAAAAACGAAATGAGCACTTGAATGACATAGATATCACCATGTCGCTCTTGCATCCTTCCCGGTCATCCCCTGCTGCTTCCATTGGAACGGATCCCAAAATGGCGGAAAACGCGGCTCGCCGGGTTATAGTCTCAAGGAAAAATGACGAGCAAGTTCCGGGTTCAAAAGAACTTGGGGTTGTCGCCTCTACAGCAATCGGAACCAATTTGTGGGAAAAGATACTAACGGTCCTTGATGGAATAGGAGCGTTTTTTGATCATGGGACCGTAACGCAACCCACCCCAATAGCCTACAAAGCACGCCCTCTGGACGGGATTTGGGCAACCGCCCCATATTTACATAACGGGTCCGTTCCAAATTTGTATGAAACTCTCCTCCCGGAACAGGAACGGACCAAGCAATTTTGTGTCGGAGTGAAAGATTTTGATCCACAAAAAGTTGGATTTATCAATACCCAACAATGTCCACCAGGAGTTATAGGTACCGTACTCGATACAAGCCTAGAGGGTAATTTGAATACCGGACATACGGATGAAGTTTATGGAACTGAATTTACTGATGAACAACGCTGGCAACTTGTTGAATATCTCAAAACGCTGTGAATATTAAGGTATTTGGACTAAGGGCGGCCTTAGACCGTCACATCTCATCGACGAATATCACCATGAGTCTTCACAGATTTCCCATTAGTTGTGGCCAGACATTATGAAAGTGCACATTTCACGCGCTTCCTCACACATTTAATGGGGAGAATCGGAAAAATTCCAGTAATTTATTTTAATTTTGGCTCCCAAATTAATGCTTTGAGTCACAAACAGAACCCCATTTCGTGAATATCATTCAAAGCCGAGTTATGGGCTGAATGAATCTCACATGGGATGATCTATCATTCCATTAAGGGGACATGGAACAACCCTGCCTTGAGTAAGGGCCAAAGATTTGCCCTAAGACCATCTCCTAGCTTGCAATAAGTTTTAACGTTAAATTGAAATCCTTAATATTCGCTTGCGCACTTGAGCTCTTTTTTTTGAAAAGAAAACGATATGAAATGGCAGTTATAAGAAGGTGACCCCCCTCTCTCAATTTAACCCTCCGTACCCTGTTGAATGCCTTTTTGCTTGAGGAGGCGGGAGAGGTAGGTCCGTTGAAGCCCCAGAAGCTCTGAGGCTTTAGTTTGGCTCCAATTGCTCCGACGCATGGCCTGCTCTAGAATGCGGGTGCCGAATCGGTCCAGGGATTCATGGTAGGGGAGATTGTCGACCTCATCGAGTTCGT
>DOFS01000577.1:0-8855 GCA_003523945.1 Nitrospiraceae bacterium
ATCGGTATCAGGCCTGGGCACATACCTACCGGTATGTCTTGAAAATGGATGTCCGGCATTATTTCCCATCGATTGATCATGATTTGCTCAAAGAAAAACTTCGGCGACGACTGAAAGACTATCGAGTCCTAGCCCTCTTGGATCGGATAATTGATGGGGCACCCACGCTGGCTCCCGAGGCCTTTTATTTTCCCGGGGATGATATGTTTTCCCCCTTTGAACGCCGGCGTGGGATTCCCATTGGCAATCTGACCAGTCAGTTTTTTGCTAATCTGTATCTTGACGATCTGGATCAGTACATTAAACAGGTGCTTAAGGTGAGGCCCTACTTGCGGTATGTGGACGATATGGTGGTGTTGGGGCATGACAAGGGACGACTTGCCGACATTCGGGAATCGGTGCGTGAGCGGGTGGCGGTTGACCGACTGCGTTTGCATCCCCACAAAGCTCATATTTCGCGGGTCGCCGACGGACTCAACCTGCTGGGCTATCTCGTCTTTCCCACCCGGCGTCGGTTGCGCAATGACAATGGGCATCGCTTCGCTCGAAAGCTCCGCGGGATGGCCCGAACATTTGGAAAGGGGCGTCTGGAATGGGCCAGGGTGGTGGCCTCCACGCAAAGCTGGATTGGTCATGCGCAGCATGCCGACACGGAAGGACTTCGCAGGGCGATCTTCTCCCAGGCTGTGTTCATAAGGGGAGTGGGCCAAGAGACGGCCAGCGTGTGATCCGGGGCGGTTCCTGGAACAACAACAATCCGGAGAACCTACGTTCATCAAACCGGAACAGGAACACCACAGACAACCGGAACAACAACATCGGCTTTCGTCTTGCCCAGGCCGCCCGCACGGCCCATAGCCGGCCCAGGGCCATTCTGTTTATGGACAGAGTGGGAGCGGCAGCGGGTGTCCATGAGCCTGTTTCCCGGCCTTCCGCACAAGCGGGGACGCCAAATAGAGAGCCTGGGGTGAGGCGAACCGGGGCTAGTATGGCTCCTGCCGACGGCCCCGGTCGCTGCGTGTTTGTGTGATGTGGTTTTCGGAAAATGGGTTAGCGGACATCGCCCACCAAGGTGCGCAATACCAGATTGGGCCAAAGGCGGCTCTTCCAACCCAAGAGGACGGGTCACCGACACGTCGCGACAAGAAGAGGATCTTCCCTTATTGCCATCGATCACGGATACACCCGCTTCCTGTAGTGACGTCCCGGTGGGACGTCTACGATGGTGGATGTGTGACGAAAGCAAAGGGTATCAGTTAACTTGACTAAATAGGTTAGTCCATTTAGGATAAATGATTATGGCCATTGTCACCATTCATCAAGCCAAAACCCATTTTTCGCAGCTGATTCAACGAGCCTTAGCCGGTGAGGAAATTATTGTGGCCAAGGGGAAGGAACCCGTCGCCAGAATCGTTCCAATTCCAGAGGCCCAAAAAACACGGACATTGGGTGGAGCCAAAGGCATTGTGAAATATATCGCCAGCGATTTTGATGATTCGCTCGAAGAATTTCCGGATGCCTTGGGATGAAGTATCTGTTCGATACGCATGTCATGCTTTGGTTTTTGGAAGACTCTGATGAATTAAGCAAGCGAGCGAAACAAATTTTAAAGAATGGCGAACACGAATTATTTTGGAGTGCGGCGAGTTATTGGGAGCTAACTGTGAAACTTTCGTTAGGCAAACTCAAGCTCCAAAAAGGGTGGCAAGGCTTGTTAGAGCAAGAAAAAAAGGTTAATAGAATTGTAGACCTGCCGATCTATGAACGGCATTGTGAGCCCCACGTCACGCTCCCCTGGATTCATCGAGATCCTTTTGATCGTTTATTGATCTGCCAAGCGATTTCAGAAAAACTTATCCTGCTCACCAAAGACGAGACCATCCGCCAATACCCCGTTAAAACCGCTTGGTAATTTTTAGTGGGAATAGTTGCTGCTGGGTAAGAAGATATTCCCAGCCAAAATCTCGCCTACCAATCCGGATGCGTCCTTATCCGGGATTTTTTCCTAAGACACCTATTACCGACTCTGCTCTAACAACCGAAGAGGACGGGTCACCAACCCGTCGCTACAAGAAAAAATCTTTTCTGTTGCTGATCATGGGCAAACCGATCTCATGTAGAGACGTCCTGGCCGGACATCTCTCGGAGGTACATGCAACCGTTTTTCACCGATGTTACATGCCGAAGGGTAGGAATTTTTCGACGGATTTGCTGTAATGGGATTCCGTCTTGGTTGATTGAGTAAACGAATGGAACGCATATGTGTCATCGTCGATAACAATCATGAACTACTTGTTCCGCCGAAGGATTCGGGGGTCATGCCAACAACATCATGTGAGGAATAAACGATGAAACGTCTTGTCGTGTATGGACAGCGTGAGGCGCTCGACCCGAAATCCGCAATTCCGGATTTCCCTTCCAATCTAAAGGACCTGGTCACCCTTAAATATAGTGCCAGGGTCCAACGGGCTCGCGCGAGCCATCCACCTCTGCAATTTGAGGATCTCAGTCCCGACGATCTCATCCAGTTGGAGCTTGATCAGGGCATGAAATTGTGGGTACGTGCGGATGGGCTGGAGCAGGATTTTGGATTGACTCCCAGCCGTGGTTCTGCCGGTGACGAATTCGAGCTGCCCTATGTGTTGCCCATTGGCCCCGCGAGTCGGGGCCTCGTCGGCAATTGGGTGATTAAAGGGTTCAAAGTATTTGGCCTGGACCCCGTCGGCGCCACCACGGACTTGATTAAGGATAAGGTGGAGGGCGTGTTGAAGCCGGGGCCCGGGCTCTATCGATGGGAAGGGAAAGAGTCGTCCGACTATACCCGGATTAAATCACTAGAAAAGGAAAAGACGGATACACCGTGGCTGGTGTTTATTCATGGAACCGCGTCGTCGACGGAGGGTAGTTTCGGCGGCCTCTGGGAAGGCGGTGCCAATCCGCTTATGGCGCAACTCCTGACGCATTACCCTAAACGCGTGGCGGCCTTCCAACATCGCACGCTTTCTCAGAATCCCGTCCAAAACGCGTTGGAATTGGCCCGGCAATTTCCCAAGGGGGCACGCTTGCATGTGGTCTCGCATTCCCGTGGGGGACTCGTGGGGGAATTGCTCTGTCGCAGCATGATGGAGGGCCGATTTCCCTTTGACGAGGACGATCTCAAGGTGTTTGCCCATCCAGACCGGCAAGAGGATCTCAGGCAGTTGGAGCAACTCGGTCACCTGCTCCAACAAAAACAATTGGTCATTGAGCGGTTTGTGCGGGTGGGGTGTCCGGCCCGCGGCACCACGTTGGCCAGTGGCCGGTTGGATCGGTATCTCTCGATTATCCTGAACGTCATTGAGGCGATCCCGGGGCTGAAGGGCAACCCGGTGGTCGAGGGAATCTCCGCGTTCCTGCTGGCGGTGGTGAAAAACCGGACGAAACCGGAAGAGTTGCCCGGCTTGGAAGCGCAGATGCCGGATTCGCCGTTGGTTCGCATCCTCAATCGACCGGGAGTGCCGACGAGGGCGGACCTGCATATTTTAGGCGGGGATGTGGCCGGGGAAGGGATCCTGGGGCGACTCAAAACGTTCGTGACGGATTTATTCTACCTTGAAGATCATGATTTGGTGGTGAATACACCGGCAATGTTCGGCGGAACAGAGCGGACGGGTGATATTCAGTATTGGATCGATACCGGGAAGGATGTCAACCATTTTTCCTATTTTCGCAATCCGGATACAGCGAATCGGCTAATGCAGGCCCTTACCAAGGACGGGCCCCATTCCCTCTTTCACCGACTGGAGCATGAGCCGTCTGAAGTGACCGAAGATGATTACCGCAAACGCGCTGTCGGATCTCCACAACCTTTCGTCTATGTCCTGCCCGGTACCATGGGTAGTCAACTTAAGGTGGGAAACGATCGGGTCTGGTTGGATAAGCTGGATTTAGCCTTTGGCGGCATGAAAAAACTGAAGCATACCGCGAAACATGTGGTGGCTGATCAACCAATCGGGAGTGGCTATAAGGACCTCATCAAATATTTGGCCAATTCCCATACGGTCAAACCCTTTCCCTATGATTGGCGAAAATCGCTGATTGAACTCGCCGACCGGTTTCGCGAGGATTTAGAGGAAACGGTCAAGGCACAGGAGGCTGTGGGGCAACCGGTACGGATTGTGGCGCACTCCATGGGTGGATTGGTGGTACGAGTGATGATGGCGACGGAAGAGGGGAAAAAGGTGTGGGAGCGCATGTGCCGGCATCCCGGTGCACGGTTCATCATGCTGGGCACGCCCAATCAGGGGTCGCATGCCATCACCGGCATGCTCATGGGGCGTGATCCCCTGGTGCGAATGCTAGATCTTCTGGATATCACCAATTCCCAATCAACCTTACTGGGGATTATTTCAAGATTTGACGGGGTCCTGCAGCTTCTTCCGCATAACGGGACTCTTGATGTCTATCAAGGGGAAACCTGGCGGTCACTCCTGGAGCATGATCGAGATCGCGCGCGCGGGCTATTCGGAGCGAAAGTGGCGACCTCCAACACAGCCGGAATCGAGTGGCCTGTGCCTGATGCCGCTCAACTGGCTGAAGCTTTCAAGGTTCAACAACTTCTTCAGGCCAGCCCGATTGACCCTCAACGGATGATCTATGTCGCGGGGCGTGCGGATGCGACACCGTGTGATATCTCCATTGACCTCTCGGCTCCGGCCAAGCGGCGAATACGGATCGATGCGACCTCCTTTGGGGATGGTCGGGTTCCATGGGATACCGGCATTCCCGAAGCACTCAAAAACAAGACGTACTACGTGAACACCGAGCATGGTGATCTGGCCAATGCTCCGGACACGTTTGACGGACTATTGGATTTGTTGAATGCCGGGGTCACCACTAAGTTGTCCCAAGCGCCTCCCGTTCGTCGTGGAGTGTCTGATGTCTCCTTTGAACTTCCCGAGCCTCCGCTCGAGATGTATCCCAGTGAAGAGGATCTGATTGCGTCCGCATTGGGCTCCGCTCGCGTGAAAAAGGAAACGCCACCTACCCGGAAAATCAGGGTGACCATGGTCCATGGCAATTTGGCCCGCGCATCTTCTCCGGTGGCGGTGGGGCACTATGAAGGAGATACGATAGTCAGCGCCGAGGCCTATCTTGACCGGCAACTCAATGGTCGATTGCGTGAACGACAGTGTTTGGGGCTTTATCCGGATAAACTCAATACCTCTGCCGTTGTGCTCAACGATGGGGATTGTTATCCGGGAAGAAGGCATCCGGGGGCCATCGTCGTGGGGTTGGGCATGGTTGGGGAATTAACCCCTGGGGGATTAACGAGCACGATGGCAGATGCGCTCGTCAACTATGCGCTCAAATGTATCGAGGTTGAGCGGGAACGCCGCAGTGCCACGGCCGTGGATGGTTCGTGTGGTCCAAAACTGAACATCCCTCTAACCATGTTGCTGATCGGGACGGGTGCAGGAGGAATGTCCCTGGTTGATTCCTTGCAAGCTCTGCTGCGCGGCGTGCTTCAGGCGAATCGGCGTTTGGACCGGCTGGAGCGGACGGAGACACCTGAATCCGAAGAGGAGACCCCCCAACCGGATACCCTTACGGCCACCATCGACTCGGTCGAGATACTCGAGCTGTATCAAGATCGAGCCATTCAAGCCACGAAATCGCTTCTGGAACTGGGACAATCACGTGATTTTCGTGAACATTTCCAAATCGATGAAATGATGATCGAAGGGGTTGAAGGGCGTCGCCGTGCCTCCTTTGATGAAGATGATGGCTGGTGGCAACGACTGCGCATTGCCACCGAGAAAGACGGCTCCTTGAAATTTGAAGCGCTCACCAATCGGGCGCGGGCGGAAACCTTTTTGCAGCCGGCACAGCGAAAACTCATTGACCGGTTTTTGGAACGGGCCATGGCCTCCACACGGAATGATCTGGAATTATCCAGCACCCTGTTTGAACTCATCATTCCAAACCGGATGAAGGAATATGCCCCGGACCGTCGCAAGATGGTGTTGGTGCTGGACGAGAAGTCCGCCGCCTATCCTTGGGAACTATTGCACAATCAATTTGATCCCAACTCCCGTCCTCTCGCGGTGGAGGCCGGGATGGTCCGGCAAATGGCGGTTCCTCAATTCCGTGAAAAGGTCCTTCATGGGACCGCTCTCAATGCATTGATCATTGGAGACCCCACGAGTCACGAACCCTCCGGGAAATTTGCCCCCTTGCCGGGTGCCGCTGCCGAAGCGCGGGAGGTGGCGCAACTCATTCGCCACCAGGAATATCGTGATGTGGTGGAACTCGTGGAGGAAAACGCGACACCGGATGCGATTCTGACGGCCCTGTATAAACAACCCTATCGCATTGTGCATTGTGCGGCCCATGGCGTTTTTGAATTTCCCATAGAAGAGGAGCCCGCCAATTCCGGCACGGCTGATTCCCAAAGGGACCCTCGTTCGCGACTCAAAATGGTCACGGGAATGGTCTTAGGGGAGGGCCTGTTTTTGACCCCGACCGAAATTAATCAAATGCGGTATGTGCCTGAATTGGTGTTTTTGAATTGCTGCCATCTGGGACAAACCAAAGGCACTGCTGAACAGTCGAACATTCCGTTTCACCAACTCGCCTCAAACCTGGGGACGCAATTGATTCGGATGGGTGTGCGGGCGGTGGTTGCCGCAGGTTGGGCTGTGGACGACCTGGCCGCCAAAACCTTCGCCAGGAAATTTTATGAAGAAATGTTCCAACACCGAACATTCGGTGACGCCGTACAGCTGGCGCGTGAGGAAATTTTTCTTCGCCAGGGCGGATCAAATACGTGGGGCGCGTATCAATGTTATGGGGATCCGGATTTTTCGCTTCACATCGGAGCGAAAAGCATGGGTCCGCAACGCCGGAAGGTGGCCCCTGTCGAATTGCGAGTGGAATTGTACAATCTGGTTCAAGAGGCCAAAACAGCCGGGCCGAAAGATGAGGCCCGGTTGCGACGCCAATTGAAAGAAATGATTGCCGGTGTTGGACAAGGGTGGACCAATTCCGCAGCCATGTGTGCGGCCCTGGGGCTGGCCTATGGCGAATTAGGCCTCTTTGAGGAGGCGGTTCGATTCTATGATCAAGGGCGAAGGCTGGAACCGGCCGATGCGACGGTGGAGTCGCTGGAACAGTTAGCCAACCTGAAAGTCCGGTGGGCGCTCGATCGTCTCCAAAGCCAGGGAGATGTAAAAACACAAAAGCTCGACCCCCTGGAAAAGGAATTCCCGATCACGGACCTGTTTGAGGATGCGGAAAAAATTCTCGCGGGCCTTCTCATGATTCAACAGACACAAGAGCGATATGCGCTCAAAGGGAAGCTCTACAAAGGAAAAGCCATGCTTCCCACCAATAAGGCGGAGCAACGGAAGGCCTTACTGGAAATGAAGGATTGTTATGCGGAGGGCTACAAAATCGGCGAAGCGGCAAAGCGAAACGATGTGTATTATCCTTTGGGAAATCGGCTCGCGGCTGAGATTGTGCTTTCGTGGGATCAGCCGAAAGGGCGGCAAACGCGACGCGGGAAGACAAAAGGACCTGATCTGATCATAGAGGGACTTGTTGAATTGGCCACCTACGCAAAGGACTTGAAAGAAAAGAGTCAATCCTTTTGGGATATGAGTCTGACTTCGGATCAAAAACTGCTCGAAGCATTATATGCCCAACGTTTGGCAGCCAACGATCAGGAGGCAATTATCAATGGATACCTTGAGGCCAAACGACGGGGAGGGTCGGCCAGAGAAATGGATTCCGTCATCAAAAACATCAGATTCTTTGAATCAATCGTGGCCACCCAAGCCCCTCCCAAAATTCGTCAACAGCTCAGCGTCGGACTAAAAGCCTTACGTGAGAATCTTGCACCTGATGACCGACCTGAGGGTGCATGAGATAGGAAAAAATGCAGCTAAGATTTTCTCCAGCCACAATAGTAAAGATCTGAAGGGGGGGAGGAGTGGGCTTACAAGATGCCTCTCAGTTAGCAGGAGGCACCGGTTGCACTATGCGAGAGCAGAGTGGGAATCAATCGTTACAAGAGGATCTTGCCGAGCTGACCAAAACCTCTCCCTCATCGGGAGTAAAAATAGTAAACATAGGGTTGCGCGAGCCTGCCAAGAATTGTCCTATCAATTCACCGCTGTTTCGGCCAGTCCTTGGTTGAAATGATTTCCTGAAATTCTCTTCGATTTAATCTGAAATGTTCGCCAATTATCAGAATGCCTAATCTCAGCAAAGCTGTCATTCCGGCAGGTTGTTCGCTGGAATCTCTCTTCTATTCGCTCCTCTTTCAACACTACGGGAATGACGATTTGTTTAAAACGATTGGCCGTTCCCTGATACAGGTGTGGCCCCTGGATTCATTTTTCTTTACGCGGTAGACTCCTCGTGATCTTCATTCGTTATTTTTAATCGAACGCTCTTTCAAAACAAGGTTCTCTGAGAAAAAAAGAGGAGGAGTGTGCAAGCATGAAAAGCGGTGTTTTAGGGTTACTCTTGATTCTGGTTTTCCTGGGAGGGGTTCCCTCACGGCTCTTGGCTCAACTGGATTTACAATACCAATCTCGAAGTCAGGAGCAATTGGGTAGTTGGAAGGAAGGCGTCAAACCGAAGCCGGTCTCGGGATTAAATGTAGAATTGATTTCGGTGTTGGCAGACTACCAGGAACTGGTCTCCTCTGAAAATTTTCCAAATGCGGTGAAGCTTCAGTTCTATTTGGATGACAAGCATGCGGTGTATCTGACGGTTCGGGAACTGGATTATCGCACCTACTATTGGTTGGATAAGGTGGAACCCGCCCGGGTATGGGAAAAAGGGTTTCAGAATGTCTTTGCCTGGCC
>DOFS01000577.1:9022-10192 GCA_003523945.1 Nitrospiraceae bacterium
TGGTTCGCCTGGATGCGGAGTCGACTTCCAGCATAGAGCGAGTGGCCCCCGCGGTGCTCTATCACAAGGACGCGCCTTCTATGATTGAGGGCTATTTCTTTACCTTAAAAACCGGAGAAGATGCGAGACTCCTGGCCTCCATTACGCAACATGCCACCGGAAAGGAAGTGGAGAGGCAAATCTTCCGGAGAAAACGTGCAGGTCTTCCCTTTACGATCCATTGGGACGCCGAAGATGCAGAGCCGGGTCCCTACAAGCTGGATATCAGCGGGTTTTCTCTTTCCACCAATCAACCCCTTTCCAAAGAGATTCATTTTTACCATCAGCCAATCCTGAACCCGTAAAGGGAGGCCCCCTTCAGTCATGAAGGACGTGTTCATCAGTTACGCCAGTTCGGATCGACCCATTGCCCAACAATTGGCGGCGGGGTTGGAGCAATCAGGTGTGTCGGTTTGGTGGGATCGCCATATTCAAGTGGGGAGCGAGTGGGATAAAACGATCGAAGACGCCTTGGCCTCGGCGAAATGTGTGGTGGTGTTATGGACTGCCCATGCCAAGGATTCCCGATGGGTTCGGGCGGAAGCTCGGGAAGCCTTGAGCTTGGATAAAGTTGTGCCGGTGATGTTGGAGGCCAATGCCATTCCCCTGGCCTTTACGGGCATTCAAGCGTTGCGTTTCCTCGGATGGGATGGCGCGGCCGGATCAAAAGAATTTGAAATTCTAATTGGTGTGATCCGGGCTAAGTTAGAGGGGAAAGCGATTGAACTTCCGGAGGCCTCCTCCACAAAACCTTCCCTGCTCGGGAAATTGGTCGCCCTTTTGGGTATCAAGGCCGGTGTGGGAGGAGTGCTGGCCCTCCTGCTGATCGCCAGTTCCTTCGTGCGAGTCGATCCCGTGATTTCGGTGCATGTGGAAACGACTCGGATGGAATTTAGCGTGGCGCCTGGATTGGATGATAAACGACTGACGGATAGGGTGACCTTTGAGACCCTGACCGTTGAAAATATCGGGACACTCGCTATCAGTCCCGACCGGCTGTTGGTTGCGGATCCGGCTGATTATGATATGGAGTCGGATAGTTATCCGCCGAAAGCCTGGCGCGATATCGCTGTCAATGGGCGAACCGTGCAATATGATGTGGGCAGCTCTGGTATGGCCTCGGAAATCACC
>DOFS01000053.1:0-1654 GCA_003523945.1 Nitrospiraceae bacterium
AGTCCCACGATTCCCGAGGGAGCGGGTGTGTTGGGGCCTGGAGGACTGGCATGAGGATTCGTAGGAGCCGCCGAATCAATAGAGCGGACATCCTCACCCAAAGCCCATGGCGTGCATACAATCGTCGAAAGGACTACGGCTCCTAATATTTTCAGACATCGATTCGCATAGGGATTGAAGGACAAGCGTATCAGCATAAGAATCTCCTTTAAGTCAGTGCGGGTGACATACCGGAAAAACCGAGGACACACAAACCCATGAGCAGTACAATGGAATTCAATTGCACGGAACGCCGGTGGAGGCCATCTCTTTGTCTTTGAAGGAGAGGTGTGGAAATCCCCTTGAGTTGTTTGGCTTTGAGCTGATCGCTGAGTTCATTAATCTGGGCAATCAGAGGACTTCGGCAATACTGCTCGATCGCCAGTATTCCCAACCACAGGGTAGCGGGTATAAGTACCACGGGTCCGAATCCATTGAAAAAACCCAGGGCGAGGCTGGTGAACCATCCAACGGCGGCACTGAGCATCCCCAATCCGTAGTAGGGAGGGAACAAACTTCGCACGACCCGTGCAAAAGCATCGGCATCCAGCGTCCGGGATAGCACGGGTGCTGTGACGAAGGAAAGAAAGATAATTTTCCCGACCAACACGGCACTGGCCAATAAATTTAAAAAAATGAGAATGTGTTCAGTCATGGCGTCACCTCTTAAGAGACATTGGCGAGCAGGCTTCGGGACACCTGCAAGGCATGGTCAAAATCAGGCAGCTGTCCCATGGGTACCATTTCAACATATCGAATAATGCCTTGATAATCCAGCACGAGCACGGCGCGATGAAGAATGCCGAGTTGTTCGAAGAGCAGACCGGAGCTGGTCCCGAAATGATAATCAGGGGCATCAGATAAAAAGGTCATATTGTGAATGTTTGCTTCGGTGGCGAACGTCTGCTGGTCCTCATACGTATTCGTGCTCAATGTGACAAAGGTCATCAGTTGATCCAGGCCGCCATTGCGTTCACTAAACTGGTGTGTTTGTTCATCACACACCGGAGTATTCAATTGGGGAACAATGCTGATCAAGGTGACGCGACCCTTCAAGGTCTCCAGGTTCACGGCCTTTCCATCTTTCCCGAGGACGTTGACAGAGGGAACGGGCTGTCCTTTGGTGATGCTAATCGGTTTTTCCATGGCGGAGAGGGAAGCTGAGATGGTCATCATCCAGAGGGTCAGAAGGCACAGGAAGGCCATGAAAAGTGTCTGTCTTGCGGATGTAGTGAATTGCTGTTTCATGATGTATATTCTCCCATGGTTTGCCAACCAGTTAGCCGTAGCTCAAGCGTGAGCCATGAGTGATTGGAATGCGCTCTGAAGGGTGGGATAGGAATATGAAAATCCAGCCTCCACCGCTTTCTTCGGATGAGCCTTCTGCCCGGTCGTGAGCACCGTGGACATTTCTCCCAGTGCGATGCGTAAGACGAATTGTGGAACGGGGACCACCGAAGGCCGATGCATGGCTTTTCCGAGTGCTGCACAAAACTGGCGCATCGTGACCAATTCGGGGGCCACGCCGTTGACCGGGCTGCTCACAGAACGGTTTTCACTCAGCCAGAGGATCAACCGCGAAAGATCTTCCCGGTGAATCCAGGCGACATACTGA
>DOFS01000053.1:1822-3393 GCA_003523945.1 Nitrospiraceae bacterium
GGCAGGGCTCCACCGTCCACTCCCAATACCATGCCGAACCGGACGGCCAGGACTCTGATGCCCATCGCTTCGCCCTTGAGGGCCTCGCCTTCCCACTCCCGGCATAGTTTGGCAAGAAACCCATGCCCGCTACGGGAAGCTTCGTCCACAGGGGTGTCCCCGGTATCTCCGTAATATCCCACTCCTGAAGCGGTAATAAAGGTATGAGGCTTGTTGGACCAGGATTGAATAGCCTGCAGTAGGGTCCGGGTCGGTTGCACGCGGCTATCGGTGAGTTCTTGCTTTCGTTTGTCGGTCCAGCGGGAATCCGCAATGGATGCTCCTGATAAATTGACCACCACATCGGCGCCCTGGCACTCCTGAACCCATGGACCTTGGGATGAGCCATCCCATTGAACCAGGTGAACGAGGTCACTGGGCGAGGCGCCGCGATTCCCTTTATGTCGGGATAAGATGAAGACCTCATGTCCGTTCTCAACCAACAGCCGTGAAAGCTGTTGTCCGACAAATCCTGTTCCCCCCGCAATGACAAATTTCATAACTACTCCCTTTCGGAAATTCCCTCATCCATCCCTCCATGGGGGAAATGAAGGAGTCATTGACATGAATTACCAAGCCGAATAGGCCCGATGTTATGGTTAAGTTCCAGATTGAAAATAGAATGAATTGTGTGAGGAGAGATCCATGGTTTCATGAGCAGCGTGTCCTTGAGTTTCACACCTCATAAGAACCGGGATGAGAGCCGAAGTCGTGGGATGGCCCTTATGCCGAACCAATCGTAGAAAAGGATCTCAGGTTGTATTCATGGTGGCTGTCCGAATTTCACTCAACTTTTCGGCCTAAGACCTTGAGATTCATATCACGGCCCAGGTTTAATGAGCCTCAGGTGATTTGACATCCCTGGCACATCGAAAGCCCACTCCATGAGTTTTCAGGGCAAACCCTCCCTTCCCCCTGGCCGTCGTCCTGATATCGGCCTCCAAACTATGCCAGGAGCCACCCCGAACGACCTTCAGAATTCCTGAAGCCGGACCCTTGGGATTTCGATCTGGGGAATCCTTGTAATAATCCTCGGCGTACCAGTCCTGTACCCACTCCCTGACGTTCCCGGCCATGTTTTGCACGCCATATGGTGATGCCCCGCCTGGAAGAGTCCCGATCAATTGAAGCGCATTTCCGTCATCCCATTCCCGATCATAGTTCACAAGGTTTTTCGTGGGAGGGGAGTTCCCCCATGGATAGATCCGCCCATCAATCCCGCGGGCGGCCTTTTCCCATTCAGCTTCGGTTGGAAGACGTTTCCCTATCCATATGCAGTAATCCTCAGCGTCATTCCAGTTCACTTGAACGACCGGCAAATGATCGATCCCCTCTTCCTGGCTTAGAGAGACCTCTCCATACACGTTCAACGGTTCCCTATGTCCGGTTGCCACCAAAAACTCTGTATATTGATGATTGGTGACCTCGTACTTGTCTATGAAAAATTCATCCAGATAAATTTCCCTTTGTGGGAATTCGTCCAATCGACCAGACTCCGGAAGGCTTCCGCGGAGAAAGGGACCCTTCGGAAT
>DOFS01000326.1 GCA_003523945.1 Nitrospiraceae bacterium
GACCTTGAACCGTTCTCCGCCTGCACCGCCAAACGATCCCTCTCCATCACCGCCTGCTACATGGTCAACCGCGACCAGTAACACTCCAAAATTCTTTGTAGTTCCTTTTTCGAAGTATAAGAATCGAGCATTGGCTCATTCTTCGCCTAAGCCCATCCTCCACCCCCTGTCATTCCCGCCAGTTTTTGGCGGAAATCCATCTTCGCTTTTGAAAGTCACCAAAACGGTGTTTTAAGACAATGCGTCTTACTCGTTTATCAAATGACCATGTCTGAGCGATGTTCAATGTTGCCGGGTCTTGCCCCGGCAGGCAAGGTCCTTTTCTTTCGGGAAAAGGACCCAAAACCATTGACGCCCAGTCCGACCTCATTAGATAGGACGGCCGCGGAATACAAGAGAGCGGTCCAACTCGCGGAGCCTGTCCTGAGTCGGGGCGAAGGGCTCAAACAAGGCCCGCCAAGAAAAAAGAGCGCCCGTCCCCATGATCGGACAGCAGGCGTCGTAAGCAAACGAATAACACACCATGAAAAAAGTGGCTGACAGGCGCTGTACCGAAGGCGCGGCGCAAATGGAGAAATCGATTTTTTGCTTAACGCATAGGCAGGAGTCATTTGTAACACAGGAGTTAAAGCCTAAAAACTGGAACGGGTGAATTGAAAGGTCAGGGGACTGCCTAATTACCCTGCCAACATGGGCACGTGCTAGACCAGCCCGCCGACGCGAGCGCTTCGGAGTTAGGCTCAGATACGACTATCGCAAACCGACTCAAACGCAAATGTTCGAAATTTCGCCCCATATGACGTAAGATTAAGAATGGCTGAACACTATCTAATTTCTCGCCGCCTAAGCCTGGCTTTCCCCTCGCTAAAAAAAATCGTGTGGAAAATTGAAGCATGGCTATTCGCTGGAGTTTTTCTGGTATTAAGAGCATTACCTATGCAGTTTTCGGGGGCGCTTAGTGGCGGGATTTTCAAAACATTCGCAGGTTTCACTCCAAGGATTAATACAGCCAAAAAAAATTTGCGACTGACCTTTCCCGATAAAACCGAACAAGAGATCCAGCAACTTAGCCGAGAAACCTTTCACAGCCTGGGGCTTGCTCTTTCAGAATTGATTCATATGCTTACAGTGTGGGAACAGCGTGACCAACGCCTTGAATTTTCCGTTGCCCCAGAGAGCGAAGAAGTTTTGTGCGGTGATCGACCCATCGTTTTTGTTACTGCACACACCCAAGCCTGGCAATTCACGAATTTTTTGGCAGCTCAATTTAGTTTGCGTGTCTCTATCATCTATGCACCGGAGTCCAACCCCTATCTTAGAGAGTTTTTTTTCAAATTACGCAACGCCTTCCCCGTACGCCTGGTATCCCGTGATGGTGGTATTCGAACGCTGGCTCGCGAACTCAAGAATGGCCATTCCATTGGTTTGGCCATAGATACGCGGCTGGACGGTGCCGAAATGATCCCCTTCTTTGGTATTGAGGCACCCACGAATACCACGCCGGCTCGCCTTGCCTTGCGCAACCAATGCGCTTTTATCCCGGTTCATGTGGTGCGACTGCCGGACTATCGTTACCGAATCTGTGTGGACAAACCAATACTCCCCGACAACCCTTCAGCATCTTCCTCGGAACAGGCTATCGATATGACGTGTCAATTGAATCGAAAATTTGAACAGTGGATTAGAGAAGCACCGGGACAATGGATATGCCTGAAACGTCGCTGGCCTAAAAAGTCAAAGGTAGATAGAGTAGAGGTAGAGCACTAGCCCTCCCCTGTGACTACTCTCGAACCCTTCGACGCACGAGAATACGCCAAAACCGCCGTCTCGACCTCGAACCGTTCTCCGCCTGCATAGCCAAACGATTCCTCTCCATCACCGCCTTCTACATAGTCAACCGCGATCAATAGCCTCTCCTTCCAACAATAAATCCGGTATTGAATGTCCTAAGGAATAGCCTTCTTCCTTACACACCTACAAAGCCTGCATGTATTTTTTCCCGTCATTCCCCCAAGTTTTAGCGGAAATCCATCCTGTCATCAATCCGTGTGACCGCTTGAACGGTGGAAGCTCACGCCCTTGAGTTATATCCAAGCGATTTTTGATGTTGCCGGGTCTCGCCCCGGCAGGCGAGTTCCTTTTTTTCGGGAAAAGGACCCAAAACCATTGACGCCCAGTCCGACCTCCTTAAATAGGACGGCCGCGGAATACAGGAGGGCGGTTCAACTCGCTCTGCTCAGACAAGGCCCACCGAGAAATAAGAGCGCCCGTCCCCATGGTAGGACAGCAGGCGTCGGAAACAAATGCTCATCACACCATGGAAAAAGTGGCTGACATGCGTTTTACCGAAAGCGCGGAGCAAATCAAATGGCGAGTTAGATTTTTATTAAAAGAGGTAGTTTCGAACACCCTTAGGCGTATATGAAGGTACCCACAGACTTTCCATATCACCTCACCGGTCGTCGTCACTGAAATCCGTCATGTCGATAAACTCAAGGATGTTCTCTGGAGGCACAGCCCGAGTAAGCATATATGACCCGTCAAACCCAACAAAATTACCCTCAGGCCATTTGCGTCTTCGGATCAGATGTTCTAGTACATTATTGCTGAACGATCCTATTACGGGAAGTGTCGTGTGGTTTTCTAACCATTCTGTCGGAATAGCGCACTTGATCAAACTACGTCTTCCTGTCTGAGCGAACCGTAACTTGGCCTCCGGTCCGAGCCGATTGGCGAGACTACGAATTAGCTCGCTCCCCCGTGTATATGTATTTCGATCATCTTTCGCACGGATGCATGAAAAGAGCAGGCCCACTTTACCTTCGTTATAGCTTAAATACCATGGTGCAATGTCCTGAAGCGCTTCTTCAAAACCTGGAATGTCCGCAAACAATGAACGAGCCTTGGAAATGAGGGCACTTGGATTTGAAGGGAAAATTCCTCCTAGCCGATACTGGTTCTCGTCACTTACACGGCAGCCATGGTAACCAACCACATGAGAATATCTGAGAAACAGAATTTCTCGTGCCTTGTGTCGGAGAAGTGTTGCAAGTTCGTCTCTTAGGTAGTCAGGGGCACACGTAATTTGGGAAAGAAATTCGTTACGTTCTGGCCTCGCCCCGCCTAGGTTCGCTTCTATTTTGAGCCAAACGTCCTGCTGGTAGACAAGATCCTGAAAATCTGAATGCCAGGTCTCCAGCAAATCAAGGTCGAGAAGCTCCAAATTTATTCCTTCTCAATCCCTGAAGCGACATTATGCCCCATCATCTTGAAATTAGAATTAATGGTGAAATCTTTATAAGTTAGGTTGCAACTTCCATGTAACAGAATTGCGTATTCCGTTACATTTTCATTTTTTTTGGTCATCTCATTTGTCCATCCGTTTGGCTAACTCCTAGGCTCCTCTGTCTGAGCTTTGAGCACCTCAACTCTTCCCTATGACCGACGCCTACCGTTCGGCCCCATGGTTGGTCCGCCCTAACTAAAAGACTCATTATCTCAGCAATCTCCCCTTGCCTCGTGGTGTGGCCGAGCAGTGCAGCCGACACCGGAGAAAAGGCGCGCATTGTTTGAGCCCTTCGAGAAGACTCAGGCCAAGCTCCGCGAGTTTGCGCGCCGCCGGGGTCGGCGAACCGCGCAGGGGCCCCAAAGGGCCACACCACGGCCAAGATGGTTTTGGCTACTTTTGCCGATACAAAAGTGGCTCGGCTGCCGGGCCGAAACCCGGCATCTACCGGAAGGCCCCTTTTCGATAGAGACGCCAAAATGTCTTAAGTCCGGCCCAAATAGGATGTCGGCGCTGGGCGGGGGTCAATTCGATTTTCACCCCGGAATGCCGCTCAATTTTCCAGATGAGGTAGTCCGCCCCTCCTTGGAATGTAAAGGCGGCTTTCATCAAACGCAAAATAGATAACACCTTCCCCTGCACTTTTCGAACAATCCAGGCTATGCGATTCTTCATGTGGTCCCACCTGGAATATTCCATCTCATACATGATTATGTCATTCCCCTGAATGACCTTGATCTTTGGGAAATTGGCTGAAAACGCCGCATGTGCGACTTGTTCATAATAGGCTTGGTTACTGTCCCACAATGTGGCGATTCGCCCTTTTGATTCGGCACGTAATTCGGCGCTATAACTGAGGGCCAACCCAATACTCCATGCATCTTTGGCAGAAAATTGTTGCGGCATTTGAGGAACAACATTCCCCAAAAATGTCAGGACCGCCCGTCCCAAGCCTGAAATAATCCGTTGACTTATCGTGTGGCTCGGACTGGCCATCACGGCCGTCGGCTGCGCAAAGCGTCCCCAAAAGTATGAATGAAACCATTTTGAAGTCACACTTCGCTCAAAATCCCCTAACGAGAGCACGGCATACTTCATTCGAACGATCCGTCCTTCCAGGTTCACTTCTCCATAGAACACGTTTGGTGGAAGCCAACGATTGAGGAGGGCCAACCAAACAGACTGGTAGATTGAAGCATACTGATCCACAATGACATAACAATCCACTAATCCGTCTTGATCCGTTCCCGCCCGCAGGCAGGAGCCATACAATAAGATTCCTTGGACAGCCTTCCCGTATTTTTTAGCCAGGAAATTTCCCGCTGCTTGAATAGGCACAGGAATGGGTCGAGCGCTCGGCTGGCTCACGACCTCGAGGACTGTTGGGGAGCCATCCATCACAGTTATTCAGTCTTTAACCGCACAAATGACAACTCGCCAGGAGAATCCAGGGTTAAAGGCTCTTCAGGCAGGGAAGACGCATACACTTCACCATCCAAGACAAATCCGCTGTTAAACACTAAACGAAGC
>DOFS01000476.1 GCA_003523945.1 Nitrospiraceae bacterium
CGGTAGCCCGGGGGAAGATCAGACTCCGCCGCGCCCAGTTGACGACAGATGTTGCCCACCAATGTCCCGCCTCCCTTTGGCGAAGGGCATAGATGACCTGCTCCTCCGAAAATGTTGAGCGCTTCATGGGTCCCCTCCTTGCGTCTTGGACCATCGAAGTTTCCATTCTACTCGGGCTTTTAAGTGCTGTCTTTTTTGGGAAGGAAGTCACTCCAGAAAGTTTAGGAGTAAAATTACTACTATCGAATAATATTCTATTTCCTATGTGGTTTTTCGAAAATCTAATCCGTAGCCCTGATGCAATGCAAAATTGAATCGGGCCTTACCTTCTGGATATCTTTCTCAAACGGTTTTCTGGAGCAGACACGGGAACGGAATCAAAAAGCAGTAGTTCTGGAAGTCCCGCCTTGAATCTCGGAAGTTCTTCCTGGAGGGCCACACAGAGCGCTACCCGCCGCAAGGTGTCGAAGTCTGAGCCCTCGTTCCCTCGCACGAAGCGAACAAGTCTCCTAAGACCCGGCGCACGTTCAATCAGTTTGCGGAGTTGGCCACGCAGCTGGATCTTTAAGGGACTTTCCTGGTGACGTTTTTGCGCCTGGGCAGCAAAGAACCGATCCCGAATCTCTGACAGTTGCTTACAATCCAGAATCTCACCCAACACTCCTTGGGAAACCCGTTCGGGAGTCAGTAGACGCATAAAGGTCTCGCGAATGTTCTGGTCCGTCCTGAACAGATAGGGCCAGTCTGCAACACTATCGGTGCTGGTCCTGGGAAAAGAGGCCGCTTTTGGCATATGACTTTTGAGCATGGCAATGTAACCGTTCTTATCCGTGCGCATTTCACGGGGTATTTGGCAGATCACATCAAGAACTGTTCGAGTCAGGAAGGGTCGTCGTTGGGGAACCATCAATTCTCGGAAGTAACCCAGGGAGAAAATAAAACGGTTTACCCGAATATTGAGATAAATGAAATCTTTAAGGTCATTCGGATTGCGACTGACGCACCCAGAAAGAATGGAACGGATTGCCCCCTCATAGTCAACCCGAAATTTGTCCAAGCGTTCCTGACGAAACACCTTTCTGACTGAATAAGGTAAAGTTGGAGGCAGAACTCTAGAGATGGCGTCCCGTTCATCATTCACATGGCCAACCCAACCCCAGATTTCATCCCCAAGTAGTTCAAATTCTGCTTCCGGCCTATGCAACTCCCCGTAACACTGGGGGAGCTCAATGTACCAACCGAGATTATCGTTCATCAACTCGCTGACGCACACCCATGGGCGTAAGATGCGGGGTAGGCGTTCCACATCGTATGGGAAGAAGTGGAAGTCAGTATCAAAGGCGCTTGCAAGGCATCGTGCAATCTCAGGATCAGAACCTTTGAGGTCATCGCGCACACCCCAGCTCCTAGCTGTTTGAGGTCTACTGCCTAGCTGCTCCATAGCCTCAAGTATGCCTCTGGAATCCCAACCTCCAGTGAGCATGAGATCATACTCAGGGGCACCCTGGCCCAGAATGATACGATGGCCTTCTAGCACGGCAACATGAAGGTCGGCCATGGCCTTCTCGCGAGAGGTTATCCTTCGAGGTTCGTACTGCAAACTCCAATAGCGCATGGCATTCAACCGGAGATCGTCTAATCCTAACGATAATTGAGTTGCAGGTTCCAGGACCGAAATGCCTTCTAACATGGCCCTTTTTCCAAACGGGTAACCAGCAGTTAGAAACTGAACGACGCCCTCGATGGACAACTTTGGCTCAAGATCCGTTACCGGGAAGATTGCCTTAGCCTGGGACCCAAAGCAGAACCAACCTGGTCCCTGTGCATAGAGCAGTGGGAGCTGTCCAAGCCGGTCGTTGACAATGTGCAGCCGACGCTGCCCTTTGTCGATCAGAACGATAATGAAAGACCCTTCCAGATCTTCCCAGCTTTTAAGTTCGTCGCGGCGATAGGACTCGAGAATTTCAGTAGCCGAGAGCCTACGATAGGGTTTCACCGGAGAGAGAGCTGCCCCCTGTACCATGACTAATAGCCCGGAAGCGTCGTCTCGAATGGTTTCGATTCTCCCCTTCAACCCCACAGCAGCCAGGGCCACGCCGGAACACGGCGCGAAAAAAGTAGTCTCACTGCCCGGTATCTGGACCAGAGCACGAGCGCCGAGTTTCAGGTCTGGAGTGGAAGTTCCCAGCGCAATTAATCCCAAGATTCCCGACATCAAATAGTCTCCCGGAAATATGAAAAACCAATGATCAACCTCGTGGCAGTAATAATCGGTGCAAGAATACAATCACTTAGAAGTACGGAAGATTGTTAATCACCGACCTTTTATCAAATCTGGTGTCTGAGCGGCTGACGAGAAGACCGCGTCTATTGTTGTCTTTTCATTTCCACTAATAAACTGAGTTTCCTCGATTTCGTTGGAAAGATCGCGACCCTAGGGCGGGATTTATTTAAAGAAATCGCCTATTCTTGAACGAAATATTGCCATTCCATATCATGAATGCCAGCGAAATTATAAGCTTCCCGCGTTTTCCTCGCAAAACGTGAGTCATCACGAAATTGAACACGATGGTGGACTTAACCTTAAACCAGGTAGGCTGTGGTTATTACGAATAACATGGTTTCCCTCATACCATAGCTGTGTTATTACTACAAAATCACTGAATAAAAGGAATTCCTCTTCCTTCGGCAACCTCAGGGCCTTCTCCCGCTATAGCTGATTACAGGTCAAATTTATTCTCTTTCAACAAAATAATTGTTTTTTGCAAGACGATTATTCGCCCAAACGAAGAACAAGTCAGCATAGTCCGGCAATGCAAAACAAGCAAAGCTTTTCCATTTCTTCTTACGCTTGTGATACAAGTCACCCAACTTCGACCTAAAAAAGTGAACAGGCTCCGTAAGTCTTCCAAATTTTCTCGGAAGACGTTTACCATGTTGCTCAAGAAATGCCGCAAGGTCACTCAGTTGATCAGGGACATTGGGATAGAACCGGTACCCAGCAATAGTGGCCCTTTTTTTGATTCCGAACGTACCTCGCCTCACCCCCTGTTGCTCCAGAATTCTACGTGGAATCGGTCGATCATAGTCTCCGCCAATCCGCCACGGATTCATAGCAGAGCTGTCGTTAATTTGTTTCAAGCAATCGAGTCTGGAAGCACCGATACATGGGATACTGGCAAGAAATACACCTTTATGTAAACGCCATTCGGTCAATCCACAGCCGGATGTATCACCATCTCGGTCCACGAAATGATGTGAGTCAATAAATTTCTGCTTCAAACCCTTTTGCCATACAATATCTCCGTGTGTTCCCACGACCAAAAGAGTCAAATCATCTGGATAATCAAATATTGTCATATTTAAATCGAATGGTTCGCCCAGTCCTGCCCACACTAAATCGTAGTCCCGATAAGCTGATAGCCTTGAAATAACACTTTTTACGGGGATGCCAAGCGTTTCCGCCACATCTTGACCAGAATCGTCGTGCTTGGAAATTCCGACATGCGAGATCGTAAGTGCGGAACGAATGCCTAGTGGTTTAGCGATCGCCGCTGATGCGGCTGAATCATACCCTTTAGAAATTGTTACTACCGGAGCCACCTTGAACCGCCGCTTCCCATCCTGTAAATTAGAGCGAATTGTGGAAATTGTCGTATTCAAGAAATGCTCATACTCTTCAAACGAAGTGAAGTTGTGCTCAGCGTGTGTTCGTTCCTCCAGCGCTCCTTTGGAATAGCAAAGTTTGTCATAGATCAGCACACGGATTTCATCTCCGTCTAAAGTAGGCAAATTTCTGGGGAGATGCCCATGATTATTGAGGTAACGTGACAACGCTTTAGAATAGGGAAAGGCAGGGTCCAAACGGAGGTTGGATACGGATAAGAGGCAAGCTAAGGAATTGGATACCAGTAACTCTTTCTTTCTGTCCACGTAGAACAATCGATCAAGTGGACTTGTGGAGCATATGAACGACACTGTGTTGTCTCTCAGGCGAATTCCGGTTCCGATGATGACAGGGACCTCGAGATCAAAGTCAGCTCTCCAAAATTCCCCGGCCCAAGTCCCTTCGAACACCCATTCGTCAGCATACTCGACGCGACATCCATGAAGAACATTCACTGTGTCGGCGGCAACGTTTGCGCACCAGGACAATTTGGGCCAATGGTCTATTTGTTGTCGACGAAGCTTCATAATTAATTCCGATTAAACGTCTACGAAGATATTTGTTATTCAGGGGGGTTCAAGCAAGATAACCATCCAGTGCGGACAAACAATGAATTAACACAAACACGGGGCCACTCACAATATCTCTGATCCCAACTTGTCTTCTCCCGGCCCATCATGCTCCCTTACGGACAGCGACAGTTAAAACAAAGAACAACAAAGCCAAAAAATATCTGCGTTCAAAAAACATTCAAAAAAAGTTGTATGTGAGTACATCAATCAAAATTATACCCGCAATGATTGCACTACCAGAAACCCATTCTAAGGACCCATGTATACCAGAGGTAATGTCAGAGAATTATTTATAACTCGAATAGACGGCCTATCTGCTGTCCTTCTCTCCAACAACAAATTGGCTCCATCAAGCATTACCATGAGAGGTTCGAACCACGAAAACGGCATATGTTTGTTCCACAAAGGGCCCCCATTGAAACCCCTTAGTCAAATCCCTCCTACAGGCCGACCGACGCAGGTCTTGGCGGTGCGTCAGCGAGCTCTGGCAAAATTCGACTCAATCGGCTTGTTCATTCAAATCCTTCGGGGCCTCAGATTTTTCACGGAGTTCATCGGTCAAATTGGGATATTTCGCCTCATTAATCTGCAGGAATTCTCCAAGGCTTTGTCGGCGTGGTGTAAAAGGAGCCATCCAAATTTCGTGGATAAACTCTTTTGATATTTAGGGAGAGCTCGAATTTCCATCACGATGGGTTTTCTGAGGAAAAGTCGTTCCGAGAAAAGCCAGTCCCAGATAAAGTCCTGAAAGTCCCTCTAACATGTGTCCAGCCACCCCCATCATAATAAAACCTAAAATGGCTGCCAAGGGAACAACATTCCTCGTTATTTTACGATACAATAGCGTCTTGAAAATTAATTTTATAAGAAAAATAGTTAGAATAGTTAGTCCTATTAAGCCAGTTTCAACACCAACTTGCATATAGATGGAATGCCAGGCAAATTTTTGCCCCTGTTTAAAGGTCACCTCTTTGTCCATCCAGGAATAGCTAGCGTATGCCTCCGTCCCCAGACCTGGTCCAACACCCCAAATCGGAGAATCCGCTAGTATTTTTGGAAAGAGCTGCCATTGCTGACCACGCCCTGAGGTCTTCTCAGAAAATGTACTTTGGGAGTCGGTAGCCATTTCAAAATACTTCGAAACCTTTTCTCCACTCTTGGTTTGCAACACTCCCACTAACACACATCCCATCAAGAGGATCCCGAAAAAGACTTTCCATCTTTGTTGGGACTGAAAAAAAACCGTCACCACGATGCCGACGAAGACCACTAGCCAACTGCTTCGCGAGGTGGATAATAATAAAAAGACCCCGCACATGGCGATCAAGGTATTCCTCACAATATTAGAACGCTCTAGAAAAAGCCATTTCCCATTATCTGCCATTGCCAGAAGCAGAAACAATGCGGTAGGAAGTCCCAAAAAAAGGGGGTTCCCCAAACGCACTCCATCGATGTCAAACATTCCCAAGCGTTCACTTTGTCCAATCATCCCAATGGCAACTGAAAAAATGGAAATACCCAGACCGGCTAGTGCTGTGGCCAAGTACCTCTGGTGTCTTGCAAGAAGATAAATACTGGCCGCACTACAAAACATCTCCATAACAGAAAGATTGGAGTAATATAACCTCGTTAAGATTACAGATATGCCCCAATACACCGTCATCATAATGAAAAACCACCTTATGAGATGATTGTCCCAGAGCCTTAAACATTCCTTAGGAAAACGGACCAACCAAAAGACTAGCCCTAATGCAAGCAACACTAAGATAGAATTATATAAAAAGAAAGTTCGGGTATACACAAGAGCAGGTAATGAGGCAACCGTTAATGCCACAAAAGCCGGTATATTTCTTTTGAGTCCATACCACGTGAGAAAGGCAATCAAAAAAATAAAACACCACAAACTTCCTGCTTGAAAAAGACCAAGCCTCACCAAAAGCAAAGCAGGGACTGTACACCAAGCCACCTGTGCAAGGAGGAAATTATCAAGCTTGTCCGACTTGATAGGAATCTGTTTTTTTAGAAATGGTTTTGTGCCGGAAGTTCCCATTCCTTGAGAGTTGTCTATTGTAGAATAGGGCATGGTATTTAAAGAGGTGAGAAAATTAGTATTTTCATTTAACTGGCAGCTCATGATTAAGTGAACATAAAAAGAAAAAAGTATAAAATTTGGATTTCATTTGTTAAACCATGTCAGATCAATGGTTAACAGGATCCGTATTGAAATTAGAAGCCCTTCTGGCAAACTGGAATCTCTCTTCCTTATCATTCCCGAGATGTGCTATCGGGAATCTATCTTGGTTTCTTGTCTGATGGATCCCCGCCACCAACCTGCAGGGATGGCGCAGGAAAGAAAAGATTCCAGCCAATATCTGCGGGGATTAGGATGGCTTTGCTTTCGGCTTAGGTCGCACTCTCAGTGAGATCTGACACTGTCCGTTAGCTGACAACTAAGTTTTTACAATTTGGAATTTTTTGCTCTCCTTCAACCAGTCAATCCTAGGCTTAAGGGAGTATAGGTTTAATTACAGGCTCTTGAGAAGTATATCATTCAACTGTCTACTTAAGGTGACCCATGAATACTGATCTCCCCCTTTAATTCTCTCCCCTTGACCCTCAATTTGATCATTGAGGTAAGTAGCCATGTCATCTACCTTATTTTTTTGGAAAGCTTTTACTCCTTTACAATTATCTAGAAGAGCCGCATCACTACCTTTTGGACAAATAAGGAGAATCGGAGTCCCTAAACCCAGAGACTCAAAAATCTTGCCGGTGATCATTCCCTGGTCTGCTAGCGTGGCTTGGTCGGGTATCGAGGTAATCACGACATTGATATTGGCACCGGCCACAACCGACAATGCGACACCGCGGGGAACTTTTCCATGAAGCTCCACTTTATCCAAGACACCAAATCGTTCGGCCTCATCCCTAACATGCCATCCCCATTCACCATAATAATGGAAAAACCATTTTCCATTCTCTTCGCCTCTTCGTTCCTTCAAATGCTTCAAAGCTTCCATTAACGGTGTAATAACCCGCCTGGGCGGATAAAAATTCCCAGCGTACACAATAGCGAAATGTGGAAACTGAGTAGGTTGGACCTGGGCCATTTCTTCAGGATCAAAGCCATTTGAAATAACGTGTATTTTTTTATTTAGACCATATCGTTTGGTTAAATCCAACGCCCAGGAAGGGGAAACGATCGTTACTGCGGCGCCACTTTGGAGTAGCTCTTGTTCTTCATTCAGGGTTTTAAGAAATTCCGGATTACCGTGGGGATTGCCGGACCATAGATCACGGTAATCAAGCACATAAGGCCGATTAAGTTTATCTGACAGCCACTTCGCTAATCGAAAGATACAAAAAGGTCCGCCGGTAGCAAGAATGATGTCTACATCTTCTTTCGCTAGCGTCGAACATGCCAGTTTGGCTTCTTTAATCCACCCGATAAACGGAGAAATCCTCAAATTGGCTGCGATTCGCCGACATATCCCTCCCATCAACCATTTCATCCCCGTATTTCCCCAATCAAATCGATCAGGTAAAAGACACCGCCAGCCATGCCCTGTAGTAATTCGTTTAATTCTTTCTTTATTAAGTGCAAGATTTACCTTATCAATGTCGCGAGAGTCTTCTAATGGCCACAGCTGAGGGTCCGGCGTCACCACGGTGACCTCCCACCCTAACCTGGAGAGATACTTGGCAATATTCCAGGTTCGCACACATCCAATAGTATTTGCTGGTGGGAAAGAATATGCAAGGAATAGAATTTTTGGCCTTTTTTCAGACATGGCTTAATTTTTTCCTGAATGGTAATAAATGGTTTTTTGAAAGAACTTTGATTGGCATTGCGCCCGCCAACCGATCGCGACCAAACGCTTTAATAAATCCCGACCCTGATTAATTAGCCGATCTTTTTATCGTGTCGCTGGACGATTGCGTCGCGGGCGCTTTATCCAGGCTGGTTGGCGCCAAAGATCTGCACTGTTTTTATTAACAGTAGTTTCTTCCAGATTTGAATATGATTGGCCTGCACGCTAATGTGGTCGGCTCCCTCGATCAAAGTCTTTTTAACACGAAGGGCAGCCATCCTGCATTTGCCATCACCACCGGTGAATGATTTCGTCGGAATCGTCGCCTTTTTCCTTCTTTGCATTTAGGGAAAATCGACCAAAGAAGGTTGCGTTTATCATCCGTTAAAGTCTGTCCAATGAGTTGGGCCCAATATGATCTTCCCCCACAAGATTGGACACCCCGTTAAGCTGTCCGCTCAAAGACCATTGGAATCCTGTGT
>DOFS01000435.1 GCA_003523945.1 Nitrospiraceae bacterium
AAGAGTACGGAGGGATGTCCATGGCGCAATCGGCCGAGACGGCCAAATTCAATAGTATGCCGAAGAGCGCCATTTTGACCGGCCTGGTCGATCACGTTTTGACGATCGAAGAGATGCCGGAGACACTCATGAATTATGGAAAATATCTCTCCGATCTCCGTGAGGGTAAAGGGCTGGACCATCTTGGTGAAGAAACATTAAGGCAGTTGGATACAATCTGTGCGCATCTCCGGCGGCATACCGGGCACGACTTTCGTCAATACCGGCGCAGCACCATTACCCGCCGGATTCAGCGCCGCATGCAGATCTTTCGCTTGGATTCGGTTACGCAATACCTCGAACGACTTCGGGAAAATCCGGACGAAATCCAGCAACTGTTCAAAGATCTGCTGATTGGGGTCACGCAGTTTTTCAGGGACCCGGAGGCGTTCGATGCTCTCTCCCGAGACATTATTCCCAAAATCGGCCAATCCAAAGATTCAGGGCAATCCCTCAGGATTTGGATTGCCGGCTGTTCCACGGGAGAAGAAGTCTATTCCCTGGCCATGCTAATGCATGAATATTTTCATCGGGGACATCTGGACCTTTCTGTTCAAATTTTTGCGACGGACATCGATGAACAGGCTTTGGACATGGCCCGCCAGGGACGATATCCAGAAAAAATCGCCGAGTATGTGTCGGCCGAGCGGCTTTCCCGGTTCTTTGAAAAGGATGGTTCCTCCTATCGGGTCGTCAAGGTCATCCGCGATGTCTGTGTGTTTTCCCTTCATAACATTGTCGCCGATCCACCATTTTCCCGCATGGATCTCATTTCCTGCCGGAATCTGTTGATTTATATGGATCCGGACCTCCAACATCAGGTGCTGTCTCTGTTTCATTATTCCCTGAACCGGGGAGGGTACCTGTTGCTCGGCTCGTCCGAACATGCGGCGGGGCACTCCAAATATTTCCGGTCGGTGAATAAACGACATCGGATTTTCCAGGCCAAGGAGATCATGCATCAAATCCCGTTTGATTTACCCTTGAGAGGGCCCACGGCACCCACCCCGGGTCAGAAACCTGTCTTTCAACGGAACCCGGCAAAACGCTTCCAATTTTTCGAGCACTTGGTTAGACAGGAGTACGGTCCTCCCGCCGTGCTGGTTGATAAAGAGTGCCAGGTGCAATACATCTCCGGACAGACCCGGAAGTATCTGGAGCTGCCTTCGGGCTCATTGAACATCAATCTCCTCCAGTTGGTCAGGCCGGAATTGCGCATGGCCTTGCGCTCAGGAATTTTTCAGGCGATGAAAACCGGCAAGGAGATCATCCAGGACCATGTCCAGTTTTCCAGGGACAAGGTCATCCAATCTGTGGACGTCATTGTCCGGCCCATCATCAATTCCCAGGAAAAACCGGAGTGGCTCATGGTGGTGTTTCGGGAGCAGGGCCAGGTCGCAACAAACCCGACCGAATCGAAATCACGGCGGAAACGCACGAATGACCATCCCCGCATCATTCGGGAATTGGAACAGGAAAACAAAACGATCAGGGACCATTTGCAGCCGGCTGTGGAGGAACTGGAGGCCTCGAACCAGGACTTGAAAACGTCCAACGAAGAACTGCTTTCCGTGAATGAGGAATTGCAATCCGCCAACGAAGAACTGCAAACCTCCAAAGAGGAATTGCAATCCATCAATGAAGAATTGGGAACGGTCAATGCCCAATTGGTGAGTAAGGTTGAGGAATTGGACCAATCCCAGGCGGATGTGGAAAATCTTTTCCGGACGACGGACATCGCCACGCTGTTTCTCGATTCCAAACTCGGGATCAAGCACTTTACCCCTGCGGCTCAACGAATTTTCGGATTTTGGGACACCGATTTGGGCCGACCCGTTTCCGAATTGGCGGCATTTTGGGTGGATAACACGTTAGTGCCGGATATTCAAGAAGTGCTTCGAACCTCACTAGTCAAGGAACGGGAACGATCGTTTACCAAAGATTCCCCGATTTATTTATCCAGAATTATTCCATTCCTGACCAATGAACAACATCTGGAGGGAGTTGTCTTGACCTTTGTGGATATCACCCGGATCCGGAGGGCGGAAACCCAAGTGGCGGATTTCTCGCGCCGGCAGAATGTCATTGAGGTGGTCGCAGCTTTCGGACGACTGGCGCTTCAGGAACGGGATCTGGCCAAGGTTATGGATGAATGTGTCAGGCTGCTGAGCAGCACGCTTTCGGTCGAACTGGCCAAGGTCCTGGAATTCCTGCCCAATGAAGAGTCATTCCTCCTTCGGGCAGGAGTCGGCTGGAAAGAGGGATTGGTCGGCCACGCGTTGGTGAGCGCCGACCGAGCATCCCAAGCCGGTTATACGCTGCTGACCCAGGAGCCGGTGATTGTGACGGATCTCTCACAGGAGACCAGGTTTTCCGGACCGTCTTTATTGTTCGATCATCATGTGGTGAGCGGCATGAGTTGCCTGATCCGTGATCATGAGGGCATCCCTCACGGGGTCCTCGGTGTGCATTCCTCGGCGAAAAGGCCATTTTATGAGGAGGATGTGACGTTTCTTCAAGCCATGGCGAATATTCTGGCCTATGCTATTTACCGAAAAGGTATCGAAACACAATTGCAGTCCATCAAAGATTCACTGGAAGGCCGCGTGGTGGAACGGACAGATTCGCTCCTACGGCATCAACACCGTATTCGGAATCTTGCTTCGGAATTGCTACTCACAGAACAACGGGAACGTCGCCGCATTTCTACAGAATTGCACGATTATTTAGCCCAGTTGTTGGTTGTCGGAAAAATCAAAGTCAGTCAGTTGCAGCAAAGCGGTGTGTCGGAAGAGCAGTCTCTCATTGTCAAAGAAGTGGAAAACTCACTGGATGACGCGTTAACTTATACGCGCGATCTCATGGCGCAGATCAGCCCACCCGTTTTGTATGAATTCGGACTCCTGGCGGCTCTTCGATGGTTGGCGGAGAAAATGGGCCGATATGACCTGCATGTCACGGTCACCGCTCATCCTGATGATGGGTCTATTGTTCTGCCCGAGCCAACCGGGATTATTCTATATCAGGTTGTGAGAGAACTCCTCTTTAATGTGGTCAAACACGCAAAAACCGGGGAAGTCAGGGTTGATATGACTCGTGACTCGTCTGATGTCATTGGCATTGAGGTGACGGATCGCGGATGTGGCTTCGATTTGGACTCTACCTTTGAAACCATTGTCCAATCTCCGAAATTTGGTCTTCTGAATATGCAGGAGCGCCTGGAAGGTTTGGGAGGAAAATGTGAGATTTATTCGAAAAAAGGGGAGGGGACCCGGATCAGGATAAAAATCCCCCTTTTCTCTGAATCGCTTATGACAGAGACAGAGGCAAAGACAGAGACAGCCTCTTACCATTCTGGGATTCTTCGAACCGACACTGATAAGCCTGGCGACGTCATTCGTGTCATTCTGGCGGACGACCACCCCATATTCCGGGAAGGATTGCGAACCTTGCTCAATGCCTGCCCCGATATTCAAGTGCTCGGAGAAGCTGAGAACGGGGAGCAAGCCGTTGACCTTGTTCTGACTCTGTTCCCCGATGTGGTGGTAATGGATATCAATATGCCGGTGATGAACGGCGTTGAGGCAACCCGTCTGATTAAAGAGAGGCAATCGTCGGTCTATGTCATTGGGTTATCCATGCATGCGGATCAGATCGTGATCAAGGCTTTTTCCGAAGCTGGAGGAGACCAATATGTTTCGAAAGGGGATTCTTTCAATTCCTTTGCCGAAGTCATTCGATCCAGTCAAAAAAACCATAGCTCTTCCTGAAAACCTCACGCCTGACCTCTTCAGTTCCCCTTCGGCATTCCACAGCCATGCTGAGATGAAGGCGAAGCATCCGGCAAAGCCATGATCCGGTCCAACCGGGCACAGAACCTTCGCTTCTTTCAGGATGACAATGAGAGAAGCTGGGGACGCAATGGTGTGGAAAATCAGGAATGAAAATAACCAGTCAGGAAAAGAGCTTCCGCTTTCGGTTTCACCTCTCAATCCAGTATGACAGAGTCACAGAGGGTGAGTGTTTTATTGGTTGGTTCCCCTCTTTCAGGCATGGGGTGCGTATATCACTAGTCCAGTAAAACCCACCAGATTGTCATTCTGAATGATAGCGAAGAATTAATGTCCAGCTCGAAAGGCTCCAACGCTCAGCGAGATACATTGTGGAATTTATCCTGAGCGTCAGATTGACAGAGAGTGACCTCCCTCGTGGCAGATTATGGTGCAACATCCCTCCGAGGCCCTGTTTCCGGATCTGCCGAATAATTTGTTGACTCTCTCTCGTTTGGGCATCCATCCCCAGTTGGTAGAATGAAAATGGCAAAAAAAAGCCGGCGGAATCCGCCGGCTTTTTTCCCTGACTCTAAAGCTTAGTTCATGTCATTTGCTTTTTTCAGCA
>DOFS01000436.1 GCA_003523945.1 Nitrospiraceae bacterium
CGCGAATTCCTGGTGGAGTACCCCGAGATTGAACTGCGGCGTGATTCAGCCGGGGAATGGCGGTTTCTGAGCTATGCCAGCGATGATTCGCCCATTGCGTCGGTGGCAAAATTTCTGGTGCTGGGAAAATTTGTGGTCACGGGCGGCAAAATAATCGTGATTGATGAATCGCCACGTGAAACCGTTCGAGGGTTTGTCATTGAAGATGTGAACTTCGTGTCTGATACCTCTCATGACGGGACCATGATTACTTCACCCTTTGAATTGTCCGGAAAAATCCGTCAGGCTCAGGAGCTCGCCCCCTTTCACATCCAGGGAGACCTTGAAGCCCATTGGAAGTTCCCGGTGGTGACCATTGCCAGCGAGCCGATGGGTTTCGAGCAGATTACCTTCTCCGGCCGGGTGAAGGCCGATCGCCTGGAGATTCACCAACTTGCCGAATACCTCCCCAATGGCCAATCGCTTTTGAATGTTCCCGGCACGCTCACCTTCGAGTCACAAGTCAAATGGGTTCAGCATGCCAACACCTCACGCCTTTCTTTGACCCGGATCAACTTATCCAGTTCATTTATCGACCTGGGTGGCTCGGCGAACATCGAAGTGTTGGAAGACGGACATCAGATGATGGGGTTCTCCATGAGTTCTTCCAATGTGGACCTGGCCATGATTCGACGCTATCTTCCCGGCGAGTGGATTGCCGATGACCTGCTTTCTGTTTGGGAGAAAGGCGAATGGGGAGGCGCGCTGAACATTTCCGAAGCCCGCGTCACCGGGTCCACCCGTGATGATGTTCAGACCTCCGTAACCGGCACGTTTCGTTTGACCGATGGCTATGTCCGTATTCCCGATTGGCCCACCACCGATCATATTCAAGGGACGGTGGTCGTGGAACCGGATCGGATTCAATTGTCCGGGGTGCAGGGCATCTATGATGGGATTCCGGTGGATGTGACGGAAGGGGTCTTTTTGTTGAAGGATTCCGGCCCCTGGGGGGATGTGGGACTGCTAGGGCCGGTTCCGGCGGAAAAGGTTCGCCAATTCGTGACGCAGTTGGGAGCGCCATCCGACTTTGGGCTGTTGAATTCCTGGAAGGTGTCGGAGGGCAGTGGCCTGCTTCGTCTCCGGTTTGCCGGGAATCTGGCCGAATCTTCCGGACTGAAATTCCAGTATGGCGAGTATAAGCCGGAGGGTCTGGTCATTCAGATTCCCGGTTTTCCGCATCCGTTGACGAAGGGCCAAGGAACCATCACCTTTTCCCGGGACAGTACCGTGCTACAAGGGATCAAAGGAGTCGTGGGCAGCTATCCCCTGACGTTGGAGGGAACGATCAATTACAAGGGAGCCGCTCGATTTGATCCGCTCACGATCCAGACCGGGGTTGAAGCCCGGGATCTGATGGCTGCGTCGCAGACCAAGACCAAGGCTTCGGGAATACGGATCACCGGACCCCTCACGGCCTCGGTCACCCTCACCGGCCCGACCCGTCATCCCAAACTCAAAGGGTGGGTTGACGGAAGTGGCGCCTTCCTTGATATGCCGTCTGTGTTACAGAAACAGGCCGGGCAGGATGGACGCCTGGAGTTTGAAGGACAGGTTCATCCCGGAAGCCGGGTACATTTTGAACGGGTGGAACTGGTGATGCTTCCGCTTCGTCTTCGCGGCCAGGGGACCATCCGCTATCGTTCGGATGTCGCATGGGAGGCCCGGCTTGATTCCGGACCGGTGTATTTGGGCGTGTTGCCTGAAGGCATCCGGGTGTTGGGAGATGTCATCCAGTCCGGCATCCTGGAAGTGCAACTGAAAGGCAGCGGACGGGGGACCGATTGGACCCGGTGGAATACGAAAGGATGGGTGGCCTTGACCGAAGGGGTCGTGGCCCTTCGCGGAGTGGCGGATCCCATTTCAAATTTGTTTATTCGCCTGAAGGTGGATGGAGATCAGCTCGATCTGAAACGCATGGAGTTTCGCCTGAAGGAGAGTGAAGCCGTTATCACCGGATTTATGAAGAACTGGAAGACCTCACCGGTCGTGAGTGTGATGTTGGATGCCCCTCAATTCGATATTGATTTATTGATTCCGAAAGAGGAGCGATCGGCGATCCGTGATGGAATCGAATGGTTGGCAGCGCATGGGTCACTGGAGGGTTCGGTGCATATTGAGCGCCCCAGGTACAAGACGCTCACCGGGAAAAAATTATCGGCCGTGCTGAAAATTCATGACAATCTCGTGACGGTCGATAGAGTGCAGGCGATGGTGACCGAACATGGAACGGTCGGGGGGCGGTTCTTTGTGCATCTCCCGCAAGGTCGACCGGCGGCCATGCGTGCCTCATTTCAGGCGAAGGATTTGCCTTTTGAACCGGTGTTGAGTCTCTTCGGCGAGGAGGATCGATTGATTACGGGAAAGATGAGTGTGCGTGGCATGATCCAGGGGCATGGGCGTGATGCGAGAGGTATCATTCCGACGCTCAACGGGAGTGTGCAAGTTTCTCTCGGGGAGGGCTATATCCGGAAAGGGACGATTTTCCCACGCATTCTTACCCTCTTGAATTTGCCCAATGTCCTTCGGGGAAAAGTCGATTTTGAATCGACCGGATTTCCATTTACCAAGGTGAGCAGCAAGATCAATGTTGAGGATGGGGTATTTTCCACGAAAGATTTATTGATCCAGAGCCCCATTATGAGCGCCTCTGCCGCCGGAAGGTATGCCTGGCAAGGTGACCGGCTTGAAGGAATTGCCGCCGTCAGCCCGTTCGGGACGTATTCGGATCTCCTGAAAAATATCCCCCTCTTTGGAAGGATTTTTGCGGGAGACCGGCAAGGCATTGCCACCGCCATGTTTTCGATTGTGGGACCATTGAGTGAGCCTGAGGTCGAGTATCTCCCTATGGAATCGTTGAAAAACGGGTTGACCGGGTTGGCCCAATTGGCGTTTGATGTTTTGAAAAATACCATCACGCTACCCTATGATTTATTAAACGACTCGAAGGGGAATCCCGATTCTACTCCCTCGGAAGCTGAACGATCTGGCCTGCCCGGTCCGTCCTAGGTGTCCTGTTTTGGCCGGGAGAAGCTGGGGGATTGGTACGGAGAGAGACCAGAGTGAAGGCGAAAAACCCGTTGAGTCCACGACACCCTAACGGGAAAGGGCATGTTGACCACAGCTGGGGCACCCTTCGGGAGGCTTTTCGCAATGCGTTCCGCCGGCTGCTCCTGCTTATATATGCCTTCGTACGCTTCACGCGTCCAATCGACTGTCTTCCCTTAGGCAGGACTCAGGGCAGGACTGGACGGGGCTTTTTGAGGATTTCCATGTTTTTCCTCGTGCAGAGTCTGTCACCCGTAGAGTGATGAAATGACCCAATATGTAAAATATTCCACAGTCCCGGAAAGGAAGCCTCGATGATTCCAACGGTTGAATGGAAACATAATCATGTCGTGATTCTGGATCAACGTGCACTCCCTGGAGAAGTGCGGTTTCTTGATTGTGCCACGTATGAGGCGGTGGCCGAAGCGATTCGCAATCTGAGTGTTCGCGGTGCTCCCGCCATTGGGGTGACGGCGGCCTTGGGTATCGCCTTAGGGGCGCGGCAATATGGCGAGGCTTCCCTGAAGGGGTTTTTGGCTTTTATGGAAGAGGTGTGTCGCACACTGGCGGGAACGCGTCCGACCGCGGTGAATTTATTCTGGGCCGTCGACCGGATGAAACGGGTGCTGGCGGGTGGTTCCACGTCTACCGTTCAAGACCTGCAACAACATATGCTGGAAGAAGCGCTGGCGATGGTAGAAGAAGATCTTCGGGTGAACCGGGCTATTGGAAAATATGGTTCAACGATCATTCGTGATGGAGACCATATCCTGACCCATTGTAACGCCGGAGCCTTAGCAACGGCGGGTTATGGGACGGCCCTGGGGGTGGTCAGGGCAGCCTGGGACGAGGGAAAACAGATTCGGGTCTATGCCGATGAGACGCGCCCTGTGCTCCAGGGTGCGCGACTGACCGCGTGGGAGTTGCAACAGGATGGTATTCCCGTCACGTTAATTGCGGATAATGCCGCGGGGGCCTTGATGAGACAGGGCCGCATTCACTGTTGCGTGGTGGGGGCTGACCGGATTGCAGCCAATGGGGATGTGGCCAATAAGATCGGGACCTATTCGGTGGCGGTCTTAGCGCATGCCCATGGCATTCCTTTTTATGTGGCGGCCCCTTCATCGACCATTGATATGGACACAGCCGACGGGAAAGACATTCCCATTGAAGAACGAAGCCCCTCAGAAGTGACCAGCTTACATGGTGGCCCGATGATCGCGCCTCAAGGTGTGGCCGTCTGGAATCCGGCGTTTGACGTGACCCCTGCCGACTTGATTGCCGGCATTATCACCGAACGGGGAATTATTCCCCCGCATGCCTTACCGGAGCATTTTTCTGCGACACTTTCCGCATCTCGTGATTCGTCATAGAATCTGACTTAGGAGTTTGGATAGATCGACGAGATTGTAGGGCTTGGCAATAAATCCTGAGAATCCGAATTTGTTGGCATGCGCCATGACCGGGTCGTTGGAATAGCCGCTTGACACAATGACCTTAGCATCAGGATGAGCGTCCTTGATAAGACGCAATGTTTCCTTGCCTCCCATCCCTCCGGGTATGGTGAGATCCAGGATGCTGGCGACATAGGGGTTGCCGTCCCGAACGGCCTGTGAATAGAGCGCGATGGCCCGCCGTCCATCGTTGGCAAAATCCACGGCAAATCCAAGATGCTCGAGCATTTTTCCTAAAACATCCTGGATGTCTTCTTCATCATCCATTACCAAAATCCGTCCCGCGCCATGCACGAGACTTTCCGATGGTTCATCGTTTTGCGTGGACCGGGAGGTCGAGGTGGGGAGGTACAGGGTGAAACAGGTGCCCTTCCCGAGTG
>DOFS01000351.1:0-531 GCA_003523945.1 Nitrospiraceae bacterium
AGAATTCAGGTGTTGGATGATATGATTGTCTTCCAACGCGTGTATTGGGACAAGCTGTCATTTCTTCGAAAACATGGCTTGCCAATCCCTGATACGCTCTGAGAATCAGTTTCTTGTTTTCTCGCTAAGTGCTGTATGGAATGTTTCGCCGGGTAGACACATGAGCGTCGCGATCCGAAGCGAATCACCGTTGGATGTTGCGGCTATCGATGTCCTGATTGTCTCAGCCTTTCTCGATGCCCCGCATACGAGCCACACCGAACAGTTGATCGTGAAGGGCTTACGCGAAGCCAAACAATTATCGGTGTCGCTCGTCGCTGAGAATAAGGGTAATCTTGTCGGACATGTTGCCGTTTCACCCGTCTCCATCTCCGATGGCACGGAACATTGGTATGGTCTTGGCCCTATTTCCGTTGCACCGGAATGGCAACGCCAAGGAGTGGGCTCGCAACTCGTTGAGCAGGCCTTGACAGAGTTACGGAAGCTGGGTGCTGCGGGCTGTGTCGTGCTGGGTGAGCCGCAATACTATGG
>DOFS01000351.1:717-4096 GCA_003523945.1 Nitrospiraceae bacterium
TTTCAAGCTATTTCTTTCCGAACAAAAGTCCCAGTTAGCACCGTGGCCTACCATGAGGCATTTAATGCGGAGGGATAAGCATTCATGCAGGCCTACGGTGCCGCTTGTTGTGGGATCATTTAGTGGGGAGGTGTCATCATGAAGCTCTTCATTTCGTATGCTCATGAACAGCGCCCCATTGCCGAGGAGATTAATGCTTCGCTTGCCGCCCTGGGATTTGACGTCTTCTTCGACAAAACTGGTCTCAAAACCGGCAGGGGGTATGATGGAATTATAAAGACAGCCTTAGAGGACAGCGACATCCTTGTTTTCCTGATTAGTCCGGAGTCGGTAAGTCCTGGAAGCTACACCATGACGGAACTTGGCATTCGACAGCGCAAGTACTCGAACCCTTCCGGAACAGTACTCCCTGTGATGGTAAAGGCGACGCTCCCCAAGAAAGTGGCGCCTTATCTCAGAGCCGTGACCATTCTTTACCCACAGGGAAACGTTGCGGCTGAGGTTTCCGCCGCTGTTCAAGAGCTCTCCCCCACGTCTTCAGCGGACGCCGCATCCGGTTCGTCCGCGCACTACATTGGAACCACTGAGGTCCTTCACCGTGAACGCATTGCTGCCTATCGACCGCTTTGGGAACTCACTCGGGTCTTGCCCAAGTGGCCCAAGGCCGAGAATGTTCAATATGGGGATCTACACAATTTGAGTGAAGCGCTTCGCGATTGGTACTTCGTCGGCGGAGGCGGTCTCTTTCTTTCTCGCAACGCCCATAGCGCATACGCTGCAATCCAGAACGCGTTAACTGCCATCCTTACTGAAAATCCATCAGGCTCAATCCTCGCAGACCATTACGATGCTGTTCGAGAACTTTGCAGCGCCCTGCGTACGTGCCTTGCTGCTGATATCGGAGCTCGGGACTGAGGGAACGCTTTGCACAGAAAAATGGCACATAGCCCTTCCATCGAGCAGACAGTCGCAGTCAATCCGGGTTATGCCGCTGAGCTCCCACGTTAATTGGACAACTGTTTTGAATTCAGATTCTTTAGTGCGATCCAGCTTGCTTGCAAAGCCGCCACGGGCGCTGACCCCGATCTCTCTGAGTAGAGGGGCACGGGAGTTGGCGGAGGTGGATCCTGATCTGGGGGTGGTCATCGGTCGACTGGGCGAGCCTCCGATGTGGGGACGAAAACCCGGATTCCCTGCTCTCATTCAGATTATCCTTGAGCAGCAGGTGTCGCTGGCCGCCGCGCGCACAATGTACCGGCGGCTTATGCGCCATCTGGGTGCGATGACGCCGGAAGCAGTCTATGCCATCCAGGTCAAAGGGTTGAGGGATTTCGGGCTGACGAGGCAGAAAGCCGGTTATTGTTTTGGGCTGGCCGCACGCATACTCGACGATAGTCTTGATCTCAGTTCGGTGGCTAATGGTCCGGATGATCGGGGACGTCAGATTTTATTGGCGATTCCAGGGCTCGGGCCATGGAGCGTGGATATATATTACCTGATGGCACTGCGACGTCCCGATGTCTGGCCGCAAGGGGATTTGGCGCTGGCCGTCGCACTTCGTGAAGTGAAACACCTGACTGCTCTCCCGACAAAAGATGAGCAGCAGCTCCTGTCCAGCGGCTGGGCGCCGTGGCGCTCGGTTGCCGCCAGGATTTTGTGGACGCATTATCTCGATGCACGAGGCCAGTACCTGCCTCGGCGGGTCACACCGCGATGCCAGGTCAATCCTCGCGGCACTCGCGAGGCTGGTCGTACAGGTTAGGTGTCCCAGGAACATCTTTATTTCGTAGGCACATGAACATCACTCTATTGTCGAGGAGATCAACGTTTCCCTTTCCGCATTAGGGTTTGAGGTCTTCTTTGACGGTCTCGTTTTTCTCTGAGATAAAATTTTTCTGATCGGGTTTGGTGGTATTAGTTATTCCATAAAAGGTTCCTGATACCTTTGGAGACCTAATACCCTGTGTTACAAGGAGGTCCCCAAATCCTTCAAGAGCATTTTCAGGAGGTCCGATGCCCCTGCGGCGGGATTTGTAAAGCTGAAGGAGGCAGGATACGTCTTGGACTTGTTGCCCCTTGTCAATTGGATCAGGACTTTCACACCTGAAGAGGGAAGAATCGAGAGATTGGTGCCCACAGAAATACCCGTGACCATGGGGACATTTTTGGCACCCTCCTCCAGAGAGGTGGCGATGTCATTGAGTGCTGCATCTACGCTGTTTTTGGCGTATTGGAGTATCTTCCCGTCCACGGTCAGACCGATATTTTTTTCAGGCAGTCGGGCAATCCATTGGGGAACGTGCTTTTTAATGTCATGCAGTTGATTGATTGTCCCACTCGCCAATATGGTGATGGTTTTAATCTTGAACCCATATCGAGACACAGTGTGAGTCTTATTCTTTAATGCCCAATTGACGAGGGCCGTGACATCGGCGGCTAGGGTTGCTTTGGTGCTCTTGCTAAACCGCTTGCTAAACGCGCTCAGGCTTCGCAGGTAAGGCGCGACTTCTTTTGTCGCTTCCGCACGAATGTAGACAGTTTTCGTAAAGGGCCATTTCCCATAGGTTTTTTTCTTCGGTAATTTCTTGATGCGCGCGTTGATCGTCTTGATCACCTTGTTGCATATCGCTACGAGCAAGGCTTTTACGCCATTGAGACTTAACTCATGCCCCTTCAAGGCATCCAGGGCTGTCGCGGTTAATTGTCGTGCATTGTTCAGGGCATCGCGGGCTGCATGGCTTTTCTTTTGTATCTCCCCACGCATGGCCGTGCGCAATTCTTGCGGGATCGTTAAGTCGATTGTTGCAGTCAACGCTCCACCGGTAGAAGGCAAAGTGGCCGTGAGTTTCTGGATCGTAATCCCATGAAGCACTGCCCCCTTGATCTGAGTGGTCGTCAGAGTGAGTCCGTTCCTCGAAAAGGCTATCAATCCCCCTGCGGTGAATGGCCCGTTTCCCCCATAGTTCCATGTGATATCTCCCCCAATAGACATCGCGGTTTTCGATATCGTCCATGTTCCGGCGAGCGAACATTTCGTAGTGACGTTAAACGTGAGTTGGGTGAAGAAGCCCTTTTTGTCGACAACCGTCAGCAGGGCGACACCGGTCATGAGCCGGTTCTTCCACCAAATACCTGTACTACCCTTGATACTGAGTAGGGCCGAGGTGACTGTGATCGCACCCGCAATCTTAATCGTAAAGGCATTGCCGAGCGTTCCGGTAAACTGGACGCCGGTGCCAAACCCTTTGCCGGATACTTTTGAGTCGATCGCCGCTAATCCAAAAGCGCTCTGTAACGTGATGATGTTGTGAATCTCAAAGGTACCCACTAATAGAATAATAAGTCCGTCACTGTTCGGTGGACCTTTGGTGGGTTTGGG
>DOFS01000500.1 GCA_003523945.1 Nitrospiraceae bacterium
ACCCCGCGTTCGGTAATCTGTTCTCCTAACCACATAAGAAAGGCCGTTCCGGCTACCAACGTAATCACTGTCATCAATCGAAAAGGCCAACCAGGGTCAAGAACAAATGCCCCATCATTCATGCCTTCAAGGCCAAGAGCAATACCAAATCCTTGAATTAGGGCAATAAGGATCGTGCCATACCTGGTATACTGAATGATCGTCTTTCTTCCTCGTTCTCCTTCTTTTGCTAATTTCGAAAGATGCGGAACAACGACCGTAAGGAGCTGTAAAATAATTGAGGCGCTAATATAGGGCATTATGCCCAAGGCGAAAATCGTCAATCTGGATAATGCGCCTCCAGAAAAAATATCAAGGAACCCCATGAGGGCTCCGCCTCGTTCAGTAAGAAACTTAAAAAGTTCTTCATTATTAATTCCGGGTGTGGGGACATGAGCCCCGATTCGATATACTGCAAGCATAGACAAGGTGAAAATTACCCGGCTACGCAACTCCGGAATTTTGAAAATATTTTGAATGCTCGTGACAAGCCGCTCAAGCACGGCCAATCACCTTTACTTGCCCCCCGGCATTCTCAATTTTTTGTTTGGCAGAATCACTAAATTTATGTGCTTCAACAACTATAGGACGGTCGACTTCACCAGATCCAAGTATTTTAATTTGTTGGTTTCGGCCTTTAGTTAACCCAATTTCATTAAATACGGTTGGGTTAAAGTTTGTAGTTTTTTCCTGAGCAACCAAATCTTTAAGATTTATTACGGAATATTGAATCCGGAAAATGTTTGTAAACCCACGTTTGGGTAATCTTCGGGCAAGCGGCATTTGCCCTCCCTCAAAACCAGCTTGATTAGCCCGACCTGAACGGGCCAACAACCCCTTATGCCCTTTTCCAGATGTCTTTCCCAAACCTGAACCAGGCCCACGTCCAAGGCGTTTCCTCTTGGTTCTTGATCCTGGAGACGGATGTAAATCGTGTAGCTTCATGAACCTGCAACCTCAATAAGATGCCTGACTTTATAAATTAAACCCCGTACTTGGGCTGTATCCGGACGACTAACCGTCTGTCCAATTTTCCTAAGTCCAAGCCCCAATAAAACCACACGCATCTTATCTGGATGGCCTATTGTGCTTCGCTTTAATGTAATTGAGAGATTGGTTGGTGTCACCATGATTTCCTGGTTTCCTGACTGGTCATTTCGATATCTATTAATCTTCCATCCCGACAGCGGTTCGACGCAACTCTCTTACTTCATGTGGATCACGGAGTTGACTCAACCCTTGAATGGTTGCTCTCACTGCGTTAAAAGGATTCCCACGACCTAGGGTTTTCGCAACGATATTCTGAGCACCAGCCACTTCCAACAATGAGCGAACTGCTCCTCCTGCAATGATCCCAGTACCCTGCTTGGCAGGTTTTAAGACAATGTGTTCCCCACCAAAATATCCATGCACCTCATGGGGTATGGTATTCGATTTAAGGGGTATTCTGATAAGATTTTTTTTTGCATGAGCCACGGCTTTAGCTATAGCAGATGGAACTTCAGTCGCTTTACCTTTTCCCACACCCACCCAACCATCACCATCACCCACAACCACCAAGGCCGAAAATGAAAAGCGTTTTCCACCTTTCACTACCTTGGCCACTCGGTTAATTACAACCGGCTTATCTTTTAAATTGAGCTCTTCAACATTAACCCTCACAGAAGTGAATCCTTCCCTTTAGCAAAATTTAAGGCTGGTTCTGATTAGAATTTCAGTCCTCCGGAACGCGCGGCATCTGCCAAAGCCTTTACCCGACCATGATACAATCTTCCACCTCTATCAAAGACGACTAGTTCAATTGGTATGGCTTTTGCCCGTTCAGCGATTGCTTGTCCAACCATTTTCGCCGCTTCAATATTCCCACCAGATTTTATCTTGTCTTTTAAACCAGGGTCGCAGGATGACGCAGAAACCAAAGTGCGCCCAGCCGAATCATCAATGATCTGGGCATAGATATGAGAATTACTTCTAAATACACTTAATCGTGGACGGGAAGACAAGCCCACGATGCGCAAACGGACGCGCCTACTTCGTTTACTTAATCTTTTTTGTTTTTCAAGTATATTCACAAGTTCAACCTACTTTTTACCGGCTTTGCCAGCTTTTTTACGAAGTATTTCACCAACATACTTTATACCTTTTTGCTTGTACACATCAGGAACCTTCATACCTCTGATTTGAGCTGCAACCAAGCTAACCATTCGTTTATCAATACCCTTAAGAGAAATCGAAGTTTGTTTGTCAACAGACGCCTCTACCCCTTTTGGCAATCCCATTGATACGGGATGAGCATATCCTACGGAAAAGCTCAATTCTTTTCCTTGAATTTGGGCACGGTATCCAACCCCCATCACTTCTAGGTTTTCCTGAAAACCCTCCTTCACCCCCTTTACCTGATTTGCGAGTTCAGCCCTTGTTAGTCCATGCAAGGCCTTGAGTTTTGCCGAATCGCTATTCCGGGTTAAGGAAACTTCCTCATTTTCGATACTGATTTGTATTCCTGGGTTTAGGTTCCATTGCAACTCACCGAGCGGTCCCTTCACCAAAACGTTTCCATCAAGGACGCGCACTTCCACGCCCTTTGGAATTGATATCGGCTTTCTTCCAATCCTCGACATGATTTACCTATTAATTAAAAAACCAAGTAAATAAGTATCCAAAAATTACCAAATATGGCACAGAATTTCACCGCCAACCTGGGAACTCCGGCATTGCTCATCCGTTAATAACCCACGGTCAGTGGTCAAGATTGCCAAACCCAATCCACGCATTACCCGTGGCAGATCTTCTTTCCCAGCATAAACTCTACATCCAGGCTTACTTATTCTTTTTATCCCAGTTATGAAGGACTTCTTTTGTCTACCAGGGGCATATCGAAGCGATACTTCAATAACCGGGTGGCCATTGGCACCCGTAGCTGCCTTGTAGTCACGAATAAATCCTTCTTCCTTGAAAATTCGTAGTATATCTTTTTTAACACGAGAAGATGGGATTTTAACCAAATCGTGTCCACGGCGTCCCGCATTTTGAATTCGCACGAATAAATCTGCGAGAGGATCAGTCATCGACATGCTAAAAAACCTCGTATTGAATGATTAGCCAAATACCCAAAAAATCTGTTTACCACAAAAAGTCTACCAACTAGATTTAGTGACACCAGGGATATCACCCTTCAAACTAAGGAAACGAAAACAAATTCGACACATAAGGAAACGTCGCAAAAAACCTCTCACTCTGCCGCAAAGAGCGCAGCGATTATAGTGGCGAACTGTGAATTTTGGCTTTCGCTTAGCCTTATTCTTTAATGCTAACCTTGACACGTACGCTCCTTTCCCTCTCTAGGGTTTTCTAAAAGGCATTCCCAAGTGGGTCAATAAAGATTTGGCTTCATCATTCCGTTGAGCGGTGGTAACAAACGTAATATCCATACCATGTATTGATGCAACATCGTCATATTTAATTTCAGGAAATGCCAGCTGTTCTTTTAAACCCAGAGTATAGTTCCCTCGTCCGTCGAAAGCTTTTGGTGAGATCCCACGGAAATCACGAATTCTCGGCAAAGCCACGGATACCAAACGGTCCAAGAACTCATGCATTCTTGCGCCCCTTAATGTAACCTTGGTTCCGATCGGAATTCCTTCACGCAATTTAAATCCAGCTATGGCCTTCTTTGAACGAGTCAGGACAGGCTTTTGTCCTGAAATTTGCTCAAGTTCTGCAGCAGCACTTTCTAACAACTTTACATTTTGAACGGCTTCTCCCATTCCAATATTTAAGACAATCCGCTCAACCCGAGGGACCTGCATGGGATTTTGATACCCAAATTCCTTCATCATAGCCGGAATGACTTTTTCTTGGTACATCGCCTTAATCCTAGGAACATAATCCGTCGGTTTAATAGCAGAAGAACCTACAGCTTTTTCTTTTGTTTTAGCTGTTTGTTTCGTAACCGATTTTGATTTCATCAGCTTTTTTCCAAAACTTCGTTTGAATCTTTTTGGTAAACACGCACTTTTCGTCCATCATCAAAAGTTTTCATTTTAATCCTAGAAGGTTTCTTGGCGGATTCACAGAAAGCCATGACGTTTGAAATGGCTATAAAACCCTCCCTTTCAAGAATTCCGCCCTGTTTGTTTTTTGCGTTGGGCTTTGTATGACGTTTTAATATGTTGAGCTTTTCAACTGTGACTCTGGCATCTTTTGTTTGGACCTGGAGGACCTTACCCGTCTTCCCACGCTCCTTGCCAGCGATAACCATAACCATATCGCCTTTTTTTATTCGAAATTTTTCAGACATAATAACCTACCTAAATGACTTCTGGGGCCAGAGATATGATTTTCATATATTTCTTCTTTCTTAACTCTCTTGCAACCGGTCCAAAGATACGAGTTCCAACCGGGTCTCCCTGAGCGTTAACTAAGACACAAGCATTCCGGTCAAATTTAATGTGTGAACCATCCTCTCGACGTCGGCCTTTTTTTGTTCGCACAATCACAGCCTTCATCACGTCACCCTTTTTAACGGATGCCTTTGGAATTGCCTCTTTCACTGCCACAACAATAATGTCACCCAAAGATCCATACCGACGCTTTGTACCACCCAATACATGAAAGCACATGACATTTTTTGCGCCTGAATTATCAGCAACATCAAGATAGGTATAATTTTGTATCATTTATTAACTCTATTTCTTACAAACTCAAGGGAAAATATAAGACACCTTCTTCTGTAATCCTAGGTGGTCACTCGCTTAGTTAAGACCTCTGCAACACGCCAGTGCTTGCTCTTGCTTAAAGGGCGCGCATAAACAATATTAACCTGATCACCTATTAGGCATTGGTTTATTTCGTCATGAGCTTTTATCTTGGTTTTTTTTCTCATAACTTTCCCATACAAAGAATGGCGCTCAATGCGAACAACTTCAACCACTACGGTCTTTTGCATTTTATTACTGACAACTTTTCCCGTAAGCGATCGAGGCATAGCCCTGGTCTGTGTCATAGTGGAGCAACTTTCCTTCAAAATCGTGGTTGACTAGGTAGCTTTTTGGCGAAGAACCGTTTGAACCCTGGCGATATTTTTTCTTGTCTCACGTATTCTCATGGGGTTTTCCATTCGCCCCAATGCCAATTGACTCCTAAAATGAAACAATTCTTGTTTCAATTTATTTACTTTTTCAAGCAATTCAATTTTTTCTAAATTTTTTATTTCGTCCATTTCCATATCCAATACCTACAAAACCGGTATTTCGCCACGAATAACAAACTTTGTTGCCACAGGTAACTTATGTCCTGCTAAACGCAAAGCCTCTTCCGCAACGATTTGGGAAACATCATCCATTTCAAACAAAATTCTTCCAGACTTTATAGGTGCAACCCAATACTCAGGGTTACCCTTTCCTTTTCCCATTCGAACTTCCGCAGGTTTCTTCGTAATGGGTTTATCAGGGAAAATTCTGGTCCAAATCCTTCCACCCCTTTTTACATGTCTGGTCATAGCAATACGAGCTGCTTCGATTTGCCTGGCAGTAATTCTTCCGGGCTCCATGGCTTTAAGGCCAAACACCCCGTAGGCGATTTCCCCCCCACGGTAGGCCTTCCCACGCATTCGGCCTTTTTGAACCTTTCTGAATTTTACCCTTTTCGGAGCTAACATCTTTCAATTACTCCAATCACTTAAATCTTTTAATCTTTTATAAAAAACCCAAGGAAGGCTCGGATTTTTCCAAAGAAGGAATCTGAGCATCCCCTTTATAAATCCAAGCCTTAACTCCTATTTGACCCATTGCGGTTTTTGCTTCTGCAAATCCATATTCCACGTCGGCCCTAAGAGTATGAAGGGGTACTCGACCCTCCCGATACCATTCCGTTCTGGCAATCTCATGTCCACCCAGGCGTCCAGCACAGTACACTTTAATTCCCAAAGCCCCAAGTCGAAGGGAAGATGCAACACTACGCTTCAATGCACGCCGAAAAGAGACACGCTTTTCCAATTGGGTAGCAATATTTTCCGCAACCAACTGCGCATCCAATTCCGGCTTTTTAATTTCCTTCACGTTTACGAAAACTTCATTGCCATATTCTTTTTCAAGCGTGGCCTTCAATTTATCAACTTCAGCGCCCTTCCTCCCTATGATAATTCCAGGACGGGCGGTATGAATAATTAATTTCAGCTGGTTACCTGACCGTTCAATCTCTACACTTGATATGCCGGCATGATACAATCGCTTTTTAACCACGTCCCTTATAGACAAATCTTGGTGAAGAAGCTTCGCATAGTCCTTTTTTGCATACCATCGCGAATGCCATGTACGGGTATAACCTAATCTGAATCCATACGGGTGCGTCTTTTGACCCATGTATTCTGTCTCCCCCTAACTCCCAAGTTTTGAATATAAAGGCACTTTATCAATTAGCTGGACATACAACGATCGTAATATGACTTGTTCGCTTATGAATAGGGTTAGCCCTTCCCATTGATCGCGGGCGAAACCGTTTGTAAATTTGAGCACCATCCACATAAGCCCTCGAAATTTTAAGATTTTCCGGGTCACCCAAATCTTTTTGCCCAGCGTTGGAAACTGCAGAAAAGAGCAATTGTTCAACCACCCTGGCAGCTGACCTTGGCGTATATTTCAATATGGCCAATGCTTCCGCCGCATTCCTTCCCCTCACCAAATCAACCATTAACCTTGCTTTACGTGGGGCCAGTCTTACATGTCGAAGAATTGCTTTAGCTTCAGTCATATCTTTATTCTACCTTCTCAAGTATTTCATGACTTCGGATTCGGTTAATTTCCCTACTTTAGCGCAACTGCCTTCTCACTCCTGGCATGCCCATGTCCTTTAAAAAATCTTGTTGGAGCGAATTCACCCAATTTATGGCCAACCATATTGTCGGTAATAAAAACCGGAATAAATTTTTTCCCATTATGGACCGCAAAAGTCAAACCGATCATATCCGGAATAATTGTCGAACGGCGAGACCAAGTTTTTATTACCTTGGACTCTCTCCCTTCCCTGGCCTTTTCTACTTTTTTAGCAATATGGTCATCGACAAATGGACCTTTATGAACTGACCTTGGCATCGATTCCCCCTTATATTAACGGGACTTTTTCTTTCTACCTGCAATGATAAAACGCGAGCTTTGATTTCGCGGCTTCCGAGTCTTAAAACCCTTGGTAGGCTGCCCCCACGGTGAAACGGGATGAGGATTACCTTGACCAGACTTACCCTCCCCACCGCCATGCGGATGGTCAACCGGATTCATCACAACCCCACGCTGATGAGGCTTACGTCCCAACCATCGTGACCTGCCGGCTTTGCCAATAGTTACGTTGTTATGGTCCGTATTTCCCACCTGGCCAATAGTTGCCATACATGTTCCGAGTATCTTTCTCATTTCACCAGACGTTAATCTAATCTGGACGTAACCTTCATCACGGCCCATTACCTGAGCAGAAGCCCCAGCACTTCTAGCCAACTGGGCACCCTTCCCTGGCTTCAATTCAACATTATGAACCACTATACCAAGCGGCATTTCCATAAGTGGCATCGCATTCCCAACCCTCACGTCAACTCCACTACCGGACTGGACTGAATCACCCACCTTTAAACCAAAAGGAGCCAGAATATAGCGCTTCTCTCCATCTGCATAATACAGCAGTGCAATTCGAGCGGAACGATTTGGGTCATACTCCAAACCGGCAACCTTACCGACAACCTTAAACTTGTCACGTTTGAAATCAATTTTCCGATAAAGCCGCTTATGTCCACCACCCTTAAATCGGGATGTAATCCTCCCAGCGTTATTCCTTCCACCAGACTTAGAATTAGAGGTGGTCAAGGA
>DOFS01000546.1:0-9426 GCA_003523945.1 Nitrospiraceae bacterium
CCTGGCCCGTCCAACCTGCCGCAGGGGCGTTATTGGATGGATTAATGGGTGGAGTGGAGGAATCGCTGGGGAAGCGGGCAGAAGCCAAAGGTGAGCAGCTCATCATCGGGAACTTTTATCAGGCTGAAAGACCTGACTCCCACGCACCCATTGGTGTCATGGGGGATCATACCCACAACAAGGGCGAGTTGATGTTCGCCTATCGGTACATGCGCATGTTTATGGACGGGAACAGAGATGGAACAAATAATGTTTCAGCCAGCAACGTCCTGAATTCTTATGCAATCACCCCCCTTCAAATGACGACGCAAATGCACATGTTCAGTGCGATGTATGGATTAAACGATACCGTGACATTAATGGCCATGCTTCCCTATGTCATGAAATCCATGGACCATCGGAACAGGGCTGGAGTGAAATTTACAACGAATGCGAGTGGATTCGGAGATTTCAAAGTGGGGGCGTTGTGGCGACTCTATGCGTTTGAGACCCCCAGTATCGGGGCCCACCGGTTTCATTTAAATACCGGCCTGTCTCTGCCGACCGGAGATATCAATCCGACCGATAAAACACCACTGGGGAACAATTCGTTGCTGCCGTATCCTATGCGGTTGGGTTCTGGAACAGTGGATCTTTTGCCCGGCCTGACCTATACGGGGGTCTTACACAATGTCTCATGGGGTCTTCAGGCACTGGGAACCGTTCGCCTCGGGGAAAACCAACAAGGCTACAGAGAAGGCCATCGGTATCAGATCAATACGTGGGGCGCCTACCGTTGGGCTGAATGGATCAGCACCTCCGCTCGGTTCAACTGGCAACAATGGGGAAATATTAAAAGCCGGGACGGTCAACTCCAAACGACAATAGGCCCCATGAACATTCCATTAGTTCAAACAGTGGATCCAGACCTTCAGGCCGGAAAACGATTGGATATCATGGGTGGTGTGAATATTTTATTTCCGGAATGGATAGGGTTGGAAAATCATTTGAACGTGGAAGCGGGGCTTCCTATCTATCAATATCTCGATGGGCCGCAATTGAAGCAAAGCTGGTCTTTTTGGGCCGGCTGGCAAATCATCATGTAAAGAGAGGCCCCTTACTGACGCAGTAAGTCTGTGAGGGGTCTAAAATACAGGAGATTGACCATGAAGAAAACAACCATCATAGGGATTGCCGTCGGTGTGCTCCTCGTCACAGGAACCACCCTGGCGCAGGCCTATAAAACCAGTGAAGTTCAACATGGTGGAACGATTCAGGGACATATCACCTTTGCCGGTTCCTCGCCAGCACCGCTGCGTTTTACCGTAGAAAAGAATCCAGAAGTTTGTGGACAGGAAAGAAGTCTCCTGAAAGTCGAGACTCATAATGGATTCCTAACCGGAGCCGTGGTAGTCCTGGAGGGCGTTCAAACAGGTAAACCTTTCCCGGCGGAGTCCTTTCCAGGGGCTAGACCGGGTGAGGGAGAGTTTCGATATCAGGGCGGTAATACTCTTGGTCTTCAGGTTAGGACCAAAGGCTGTAATTTTGGACCCTTTACGGGGGTGATCGCTGCCGATGAACCGGTGCAATTTGAAAACCAGGATATCATCAAACATACCTTGCATACCTTTGTGGCTCGAGATAAAAAGGGGACTATTCTGCGCACCACCCATAATCAAGATCTTCAACCTCAGACGGTCATCCACGAAACATTTGATTCGGATAAGCTGAAAACAGGTCATGTGGTGCGTCTCATCTGCAACCGGCATGATTTCATGCAGAACTGGCTCTACGCAGTGGACCACCCCTATTTTGCTATTTCCGATCAGGAGGGACGTTTCACGATAAACGAGATACCCCCGGGAACTTATACCCTACTGGCTTGGCATCCAATTTTGGGGGAACAGAGGCAGGAAGTCCACGTCATGGCAGACAGCGAATTGCAATCGGAGTTCCAGTTCGCAAGGAAATGATTCTTTTGGAATTCTCAACTTAGGGGTGAGAACGTCGTCTCAACACCCGAACCGCGAATCACAGGGCGGCAGTTTAAACCCTCCATGGGGCAAAGGAGACCATTCAGGCCCCGGGCCGGGAGGCTCTTGAAGGTCGCTATTATCATAGGGTTCTTCGTTCCCGGTCACCCCATCCTCATAGGAATCCTTGAACATCTCACCCAATTCTTGTTCAAACTTCCCGTTTCCATTTAAATCAATCCAAAAAAACACCGGGTCGCCAACGGTTAATACTACTGGAGTGCCAAACTCGTCGAGCCAAACCCTATAAGTTCGACGCGCCGTCATAAAATTAACGGATCCGGATCCGGTCAAATCAAATTCTCTAAAAAACATATCATTCCGCCAATCATAATAGGCCTTGATTTCTCGAGGGTCGAATTCATCCGGTTCAACCGGAAGCTTTGGGCGAGGGTTTATGGACGAAAACGGGGTGGCATTCATAGCCACGGGTTGAACAAGAAAGGAAGGCTGGTGGTTGGCTTGAGATGGGAAATAAAGCTCCTCACGGGAGGTGTAATTCAATGCACTTAGCATTGCGATAAGTAGAAAGGGAACCTGTGTCATAAGATATTGCTCTTCTCCTCGAAATTTAGAGAAACTAGTTAAATTGTATTCCTCGCAGGAGCAAAGGCGCAAATGAGGCGAGGAACCTGAACCATTTAATCTTATTCGATGTGCCTATCGCGTGCTGAAGGGCGTTCGGATATCATCCACAGTCGGGTTCATCCCGTTCTTAACCCTATCTCTATTATTTATCCCGGAATTCCTCACGGCCGGAAGACTCTAAAAGGATTCGCCATAACAATGAAACAGGAACCAAGCTGGATGAGGCATGGGCGACTTGCCCCGACCGACATGAAAAAATGGGCATTGCTCCTCTGCCTTTCTGGAGTGTTGGGAGGGTGTGTTTCCATAGAGTCTCCGGATAGGGCTCAACAGAGGGGAGCCGGATTTAATTGCGCCGTGGGAGATGTGACACCACATGAGGCCATCGTGTGGCTGAAAACCACTGAGGCTCAAACACTGAAGATTCAATACTCCACTGACCCACTGTGGGGCACCTTTCAAGAAACCATGATGGTCCCGACTACTCCGGAAACCGATTTCACCACACACATTACTCTGACGAATCTGGCTCCAAAAACACGGTATTGGTATCGGAGCCTGGTGCCGGGAAAGAATCCTGGACGACCGTGCCAATTCCTCACGGCTCCTCTCGAAGAAGACTCCATAGCCGTGACCTTTGTCATTGGAGGCGATACACGCCATAGCTTTCAACCATTTTTAATCATGGAAACGATGCGTACGATGAGTCCGGATTTTTTTGTCTTTTTGGGAGACACCATTTACGCGGATAAGGAAACGCCTGCAAGGGAATTATCGGAGTATTGGGACAAGTACCGGGAAAACCGTGATACGTTCGCCGAAGCCCTTTTGGCAGACACAAGCGTCTATGCGATATGGGACGATCACGAGGTGGACAGTGACTTCACCTCAACACATTCCCTCCTGCCAACTGGTCGCCAAGCCTTTTTTCATTATTGGCCCGTTCGCCAACTGGCTCAAGATTCTACCCGTCTCTACCGGACGTTTCGATGGGGAACGGGGGTGGAACTCTTTCTCTTAGATACCCGCCAATATCGTAATCCGGCAACCAACTCGATGTTGGGAGAAGATCAAAAACAATGGCTGTTGGCAGGGCTGGCGGCTTCTTCCGCCAGCTTCAAGTTTATTATTTCCTCAGTCCCGTTTTCAGATCCACGCGTCGATAAATGGGGAGAATATCCCGAAGAGCGAGATGAGATTTTGCGGTTTTTAACCATAAATGGCATTACGGGGGTGGTGTTCCTCGCTGGAGATGTCCATCATGCCGCGGTGAGCTTGATGCATGGGATGACGGATCGCAAGGAATATATTTTCGGCCCCTTGGCCGCTCCGATGAATGACAAGATTTCCGGTCAAGAGCCACGGTTTGAATACTATCAGGACGACTCACCCAATTTCGGAAAAATCACGGTTCAACCGGATCTATTCAAGCCTTCGGTCCACATAGAGTGGTTTGATGCCAACAAGACGTTGCTTCACCACGTCACCATTGAGGATGATCGAGACAATCCCTTAACCTCCCGGTAAAAGAGGAATGCCATGAAAGCTGTTGGACTGACTCGATATCTTCCCATCACGGACCCTGAATCCTTACTCGATGTCGAGCTTCCCAAACCGGAACCTTACGGAAGAGATCTGTTAGTTCGGATAGAAGCCATCTCCGTCAATCCGGTGGATACCAAAATTCGCCATTCCAAGGGTGCCGACCATCACGAGGCTTTACCGCAAGTACTAGGCTGGGATGCTGCTGGAGTCGTGGTGGCCACAGGGAACGAGGTCGCGATGTTTCAGCCGGGCGATGCCGTTTACTATTCTGGCAGCATTGGTCGTCCGGGGTGTAATAGCGAGTATCATCTTGTGGATGAACGAATTGTGGGGAAAAAACCCGCTTTCTGGAGCATGGCTCAATCAGCAGCCCTGCCACTGACAGTGATTACCGCCTATGAAGCCCTGTTCGATCGAATGGGGATTGCCAAAGACGGACGAGCAGAAGGCCAGGTCCTATTGATCATTGGTGGAGCGGGTGGGGTCGGATCCATTGCCATTCAGTTTGCCAAACTCGTCAATCTTCTGGTGATCGCCACGGCATCACGGGCTGAGTCAAAATCGTGGTGCCGAGGAATGGGAGCGGATGCTGTGATTGATCATTCGCAATCCCTACTGCCCCAATTACAACAACTGGGATACCCTTTGGTTGACTATATTTTGAATACCTCGCATATGGAACAACATTGGACCGATATGGCGGAAGCCATCAAACCTCAAGGCCACATTTGCGGAATTGTGGACACCCCAGGCCCGGTAGACATCAACGCACTCAAACGCAAAAGCGCGACGTTTTCGTGGGAATTCATGTTCACCCGATCCATGTATCAGACGGACGATATGGTTGAACAACACAAGCTGCTCACCCAGGTCGCGCATTGGGTCGATTCGGGAATGATCCAATCTACACTGACCGAAACCCTCTCCCCAATCAACGCGGCTAATCTCAAAACCGCCCATGCCAAGGTCGAATCAGGGCGCATGATTGGAAAGTTCGTCTTAACCGGCTGGCCTTCCTAATGGGAAAATGCAAAGATGCCATTGCGGCCGTCATAAAACCCTGTTCCAAACAACAGGCCATTCAGAAATAGGTGGGATGCCAACACACTCGTCCAGACCGACCTTAACATGCTAGGGTCTCCGGGATGTTCAGCTCCCGTTATTCATGATGCCCAATCCTCCCCATTCATTCTCGTTGAAGACCCCGCCGGCTTGGCTGTGTGAATTGCCGAAAAAAGATCCCTGGTCGAGACCGTTTGCCGAAAGCCTCTTGACCCATCTGGACCTCTTTGAAGGCGCCACAATACTGGATGTGGCCTGTGGGGATGGCATACCCTCTTTTTATCTCGCGCATCGTGTTGGACCAACTGGCCGGGTTGTTGGAATTGATGTCAATCACGCGCAACTCATTCGATCTCGCGCCATACAGGGACCGTATTTCCCCTGGCTTGAATTTCGCCATGGGGATGTCCGAACACTGCCATCCGATCTCGGGCAATTCGATCGCATCACGGGCAATTTGTCCTTTATGTTTTTTCGACCCCATCGTCAACAAGCCCTTCAGCAATTAACTCGATTTCTCAAGCCTGGAGGCCAATTGGTCCTCACTTTCCCCTCACTCGGAACATTTGATTCTTTATGGGGACGCGTGGACCGGGAGATGACCCAACACGGGCTCACGAAAGAGCAAGAGAGATTTGCGGCATATCTTGCCGAACGGCCTTCCGCAATGGATGCTAGAAAATGGCTGGCAGCCTGCGGGTTGGTCAACATTGACGTGGCAGAATATCCCCTGGAAGTGCATACCGGTCCAGGTCAGGAATTTCTGTATCATCCCTTGCTCCGTGGGGGGTTTCTGGATGATGTGTATGAATGTTTCACCGATCCAACATTGGCAGACCAATTTATGGATGGAATTTCCCTGGACATCAAAAGTTTCGTGCCGCTCTTCGCACAACGCTGTGTTATGGCTGGTTGGTCCCCAGGGCTATGATCCATTCTTCGGCCGGTACCGAATTCAACCAGCAGGATTGTTTTTCCATATTTCTCCCATACAGAAAAGGGAACTGAAGAGATGGCAGAAGAAATGACACCGGATCGAATCATGCAATTGGGAATGGCCTTCTGGGGATCAAAGACCCTGTTGAGCGCGGTGGAACTCGGCGTGTTCTCCGAGCTGGCCAAACAACCGCTTGACGCCCAGGCCCTGCAGGCTCGCCTGAAGCTTCATCCCCGCAGCGCGAGGGATTTTTTTGATGCACTGGTCGCGCTTGGCATGTTGGATCGGCGTAATGGACAGTATTCCAATACACCCGATACGGATCTGTTCTTGGATCAAGCCAAACCCACCTATTTGGGGGGATGGCTGGAAATGGTGAATTTCCGTCTGTACCGGTTTTGGGGAAACCTGACCGAGGGATTACGAACCGGCCTGCCGCAAAATGAAGTCAAAGAGGGCGGAAACTTCTTTGAAGATTTATACAGTGATCCTCAGCGGCTTAACGGATTTCTCAGTTCCATGACAGGGTTGAGCATGGGAGCGAGCAAGAAAATCGCCGCCCAATTTCCGTGGGACCAATACCAAACTTTTATTGACGTCGGATCGGCTCAAGGGGGATTAGCGGTGCAGGTGGCTTTGGCGCATGAGCATATCACGGGCGGAGGGTTTGATTTACCCGTAACGGGTCCGGTTTTTAAGGAATACGTCCAATCCTTCGGATTGTCCTCCCGTTTACAATTTCATCCGGGAAATTTCTTTTCGGATCCCCTCCCGAAAGCCCAAGTGCTCTCGATGGGGCATATTCTCCACGACTGGAATTTGGAAGAAAAAAAGATGTTAATCGCCAAAGCCTATGACGCACTGCCGTCAGGTGGCGCCTTGCTCATCTTCGAGTCGTTAATCGACGATGAACGCCGCTCGAACGCCTTCGGCCTCCTGATGAGCCTGAACATGTTGATTGAACTGCCAGGAGGGTTCGACTATACCGGCGCAGATTGTACAGCATGGCTGCGAGAGGCGGGCTTTCGTGAAACCCGGGTGGAGCATTTGATCGGGCCCGATTCCATGGTGGTGGGAATCAAATAAGACCAATTTTTTATGACCGGCTCTCTAGCGCTTGTCTTCAAGGATATCCCTCACGGCTCACGAGACGGTGAGCTTGAGGCCAATCGTTCTCGTTCGTAAGAATCGTACGGTTGGTGTTTCACGCAATCCGTTAACCGGCGTGAGGAATCTTCCTGGCATCGCCGAATCTGATGTTCACGCATGTCTCCCTACCCTTTTTCTTTGATTTCTCCCCAGGTACACCAGGCCATCACCATGGCGCAAGAGAACCCCACCAACACAGAGGTTGTTATGAATGGATGGTGATCCAATTGCTGTCTCATCAATCAATCCTATCCCGACAATCCTTCAGAATGCCATCTAACACCTCACCTGTTCCGGCGTATGTAGAGGCAAAAATGAGCCGCCCCTGATCGTGAGAGGTCCGAGGAGAAATGTGAGCACCTTTCAGTGGTTCATCATATTTGGGATGATCATCCTGGTGTGTGCAGGAGGATGGTACGAAATGATTTGGATGCCGGGAAGCAGTTACCAAGGAGCGTTACCGACAGCGACCGACGACATACGGGTTCTGGAGCAGGAACTCCACACCCATGTCCACACCCTTGGCAGACAAATCGGGGAGCGCAATCTCTTTCACTACGACCAACTCCTGCTCGCGGCGGAATATATTCGCACTGAATTTCAATCGGCCGGATATGATGTCCGCCGGCAAACCTTCGAGGTCTCCGGAAAAATCTGTGAAAACATCGAAGTGGAGCTACGCGGCATGGATCGACCGGAAGACATACTGGTCATTGGCGCACATTATGATTCCGTCAAAGGCAGTCCCGGCGCGAACGATAATGGAACCGGGGTCGCCGCGGTGTTGACCCTGGCTCGGCATTTCGCCCAATCCCCTGTTTCCCGCACTCTCAGATTTGTGGCCTTCGCTAACGAGGAACCTCCCTTTTTTCAAACACAACACATGGGAAGCCTGGTCTATGCCCAGCGCAGCCGCCAGCGGAATGAACACATTGTCCTTATGCTCAGCCTTGAAACCATCGGCTACTACACTGAGGCACCGAACAGCCAACGCTACACACCGCCGCTCAGCCTCATATACCCGTCAACGGGAAATTTTATCGGGTTTGTGAGTAATACCGACAACGGTCTTTGGGTGCGTAAGACCATCGATAGCTTTCGACAGCACACCCAATTCCCTTCGGAAGGTGCCGTATTGTTTGAATGGTTGCCTGGCGTGGGCTGGTCTGATCATTGGGCTTTCTGGAAAGAGGGATTTCCGGCCCTGATGGTCACAGATACCGCTCTGATCCGTGACCCCTATTATCATACTGCGAACGACACGCCTGATCATATTCACTATGACTATCTCGCACGTGTGGTCTCCGGGCTACAACAAGTTATCAAAGAAGTGGCTAACCAACCTGGAAGTACATCATGACGTCAAAAAAATAAACAATATCTGGCTCCATCCGATCGGAGAGGATATGTTGCCCCCTTATTCTCTTCCCGTTCGTCCATCAGCGCCCTCCGCCCTAACACCATGCCATCCCCTGGCTCAGTTGCGACAAGCTTGAACCGTTCAACCGATTGTATCAGTCTCGGTTTCCTGGTGTTCATTGAACCTCCTGCCGCAGGCATTAATCAGACGGTGGGGTAGCGAAAATCCCCAAATCTTTAAAGTCTTATTTGTAATCCCAACTCAAAATACATTCACCCTGTTGATCCCATAGGGTGCTTATGGTGGAATTCCTCAGGCAAAAAAAAAGTGAGAAATTGTGGCAATGGCGCGAGACAGTATACTTAAGGAAATCCAAACCCTGGATCCCCAAAAGGATCACGAGCGTATCGTCTTTCTCTCAACCTGTTACGAGTTTTCCTTTGACACGACCCGGGCTCTGGAGTTGGCCTTGTTTCGCACCTTCTGTGTCCCGAGCATTTCCGGGCTGCTGGATCGGACCGGAGAATTCGGGCAACGAACTCAAAAGCGCTATGACGACACCGACATTCTAGTCAGCGAATTGTTGGAATGGGGATACAGCAGTGAACGGGGGCGGCGGGCCATCCAACGAATCAACCGGCTACATGGACGTTTTTCGATTGCGAACGAGGACTTTCTGTATGTTCTTTCCACCTTTCTCTTCGAACCCATCCGGTGGAACCGTCGTTTCGGGTGGCGAATCATGTGCGAGCAGGAACGCCTCGGTCTCTTTT
>DOFS01000546.1:9559-10236 GCA_003523945.1 Nitrospiraceae bacterium
CTTCTGGCGAGCCGTCGGACAAGGCATGCAGATCCAAGAAATTCCAGAGGATTACCAGACCTTTGAGCGTTTCAATGTCGAGTATGAACGTGAACGATTTCGTTTCACCCCATCCAACCACCGTGTCGGAACCGCCACGGTTGAGCTGTTTGTTGGCTGGTTTCCAAGAATGCTGGCCCCGCTGGTCCGCTCGGCCATTTATACCCTGTTGGAGCCTCACCTCATTCAAGCCTTTGGCTTTCCTGAACCATCGCGATTGATACGATGGGCGGTGCCCTCACTCATGGAACTGCGAGCCGGTATGTTGCGATGCCTCCCACCTCGACGGCATCCCCGGCTTCGGACGGAGATGATTCATCCCTCTCATCCTCGCGGCTATGTGATCGAGCAACTAGGTCCGCCGGAATAGAGGGAACGAAAATTATCGGCATCCCCAATAATTACAAAAAAGTATTCTTGTCGGCCTGGGCGCCCATCGTGGCAGACCAAATGATGACCGTCGGCAACAACTTCGCTCAAACGGTGAAAGGCAGTGTCGAAGACCCAGACCCCTGCGACTCTCCACTTTTTCTTGTGCCCGAGGTCTGCTGACTGGTCACTGAGGCGGACGCGCACAGCCATCGGCAGACCTTGTCTGAGCGCAGCGAGCTGGCCTGCCCTCCTAATTTTCCCGTCCG
>DOFS01000159.1:0-3260 GCA_003523945.1 Nitrospiraceae bacterium
TCTATACCCTCAGTGGGCATCGCGCTTGGGTGAATGCCGTGGTGGTGACCCCGGATGGCACGCGGGCGATCTCAGCGTCACGTGATCAGACACTTAAAGTATGGGACATGGCCTGCGGCAAGGAGGTGCCTAGCCTTATCGGGCATCGTGATTTAGTGAATGCTGTGGTGGTGACGCCAGATGGTATGCGAACAATTTCGGCCGCGAAGGACGGAACGCTCAAGGTGTGGGATCTGGGGAGCGGGCGGGAAGTCTATACGCTGCACGGGCATAGTGCCTCGGTGAACGCCGTGGTGGTGACCCCGGATGGCACGCGGGTGATCTCGGCCTCACGTGATCAGACACTTAAAGTATGGGACATAGCCCGCGGCAAGGAAGTACCCACCCTCATTGGGCATCGCGCTTGGGTGGAGGCCGTGTCGGTGACCCCGGATGGTACGCGGGCAATTTCGGCCGCCTGGGATAAGACGCTCAATTTATGGGACCTGGCCAGCGGTGAAATATTGCAAACGTTGAGTGGGCATCGCGACTGGGTGAGGTCTGTGGTGGTGACCCCGGATGGCACGCGGGCGATCTCAGCGTCATGTGATCAGACACTTAAAGTATGGGATCTGGGAACTGGGCGAGAAGTCTATACCCTCAGTGGGCATCGCGCTTGGGTGAATGCTGTGGTGGTGACCCCAGATGGCACGCGGGCGATCTCAGCGTCACGTGATCAGACACTCAAAGTGTGGGATCTGGGGAGTGGGCAGGAAGTCCATACCCTCAGTGGACATCGGGATTGGGTGAATGCCGTGGCGGTGTTGCCAGATGGTACGCGGGCGATTTCGGCCGCGAAGGATGGGACGGTCAAGGTGGGAGATCTGGTAAATGGTCGTGAGGTGCAGACGCTGCGCGGGCATAATGACTCGGTGAACGCTGTGGTGGTAACCCCGGATGGCACGCGGACGATTTCAGCGTCACGTGATCAGACACTTAAGGTATGGGATCTGGGGAGTGGGCAGGAAGTTCATGTTCTTATCGGTCATCGCGCTTGGGTGAATGCTGTGGTGGTGACCCCGGATGGCACCCGGGCGATCTCAGCGTCACGTGATCAGACACTCAAAGTGTGGGATCTGGGAACTGGGCGAGAAGTCTATACCCTCAGTGGACATCGGGATTGGGTGAATGCCGTGGCGGTGTTGCCAGATGGTACGCGGGCGATTTCAACTGCGGATGACCAGACTCTCAAAATGTGGGACCTGGCAAGCGGGCAGGAAGTTGCGAATTTTGCCGGAGAAAGTCCAATTGTGTGCTGTGCTGTTGCTCCCGATGGCAAAACGTTTGTGGTTGGAGAAAGTTCTGGGCGGGTACATATCCTCCGTCTTGAAGGAGTTGATTGACCAAAGAGTTTTTTTTGCTTGTCCTGTGCATGGAAATAAATTAGTCTTCGTGAAGTGTTTTTTGTGGTTTTTTCCTCTCCCTTACAGAGGCTTTCTTTTGAAAAGAGCCAGCGCAGAGGTGAAGGCGGAAGGTAGGTTTGGGAACTGACATGAAAATCGGATTGATACAAATGGCGTGCTCGGCCAATCCTGTTGAGAATTTGGAGCGAGCGGTGGCAAAGGTTGAGGAAGCGGCGCGAAACGGGGCGCAGATTATCTGTCTGCCTGAGTTGTTTCGCTCACAATACTTTTGCCAGAAAGAGGATGCGGCTTTGTTTGATCTGGCAGAATCCATTCCTGGGCCTTCAACCGAAAACTTCAGGGAAATAGCCAAAAACCATGGCGTAACCATTATGGTATCGCTGTTTGAGCGGCGGACGGCCGGGGTCTATCACAATTCCATTGTTGTATTGGACGAGCGGGGAGAGATGGCTGGACTGTATCGCAAGATGCATATTCCGGATGATCCGGCCTATTACGAAAAATTTTATTTCACCCCGGGGGATCGGGGTTTTCAGGCGATCAAGACGACGCATGCAACGGTCGGGACGTTGATTTGTTGGGATCAGTGGTATCCGGAAGCGGCGCGAATGACTGCCTTGCAAGGAGCGGAAATACTGTTCTACCCCACGGCTATCGGATGGCATCCCATAGAAAAAACTGAAGAAGGCCAGGCGCAACGTGATGCCTGGATGACCATTCAACGTAGCCATGCCATTGCGAACGGAATCTTTGTGGTGGCGGTGAATCGTGTCGGTCATGAGGCTCCGGCCGGAGGTGATGGCCTGGAGTTTTGGGGCAGTTCGTTTGTCTGTGATCCTTTTGGGGTGGTGCTTGCACAGGCGTCAGTTGAGAAAGAAGAAACGCTGGTGGTGGATATTGATCTCAAGCGCATTGAAGAAGTCCGCCGCAACTGGCCTTTCCTTCGCGATCGCCGCATTGATGCGTATGGAGGGATTACGAAGAGATTTTTGGATGAATAGTAAAGGGCTTCTATGATTTGTCTTAGGAAAGATTTGATCTCTCTATTCTCATCTTCATCATTTTTCTTGAAAAGAGAAGACTCCCAGTAAGGAGGCGAAGTATTTGTTTTTCGGTATTTTAATAAATTGTCGATTTACATCAGAAGTTGGATGTGGAGGTTGGGCTAAGCTCATTCATAAGACTAGATGCTTCCATTGCCCCGTTGGGATTTAGTTCCAAAGCGGAACTGAAGGAAGAGTGAGGGGGAGAGTTGAAGCGAATTTCACCGAGATGGCGATTCATCGCGGCACGTTTACGGGGGAATCACACTGATCCTGAGCAGCGGCTCTGGGAAGAAATTCGAGATGGTCAAATTAAGGGATGGAAATTCCGGCGGCAACATCCAATCGGCCGGACTATTGTTGATTTTTGTTGTTTGGAAGGGATGCTGATCATTGAGTTGGATGGTGGAGAACAACGGGAAAATAATAGAGTTGAAGAAGAGTCCACCATTTATTTAACGGCTTTAGGATTTCGTGTCCTGCGAATTTTGAATGAGGATGTTCTGGCTAAGCCTGAGGAGGTGGTGGAGGCAATAGTGAGAGTCATGGAAAATTCTGAGAACCTTCATTCTTCGCCTGCCTTGGCCCACTCTTCGAGGCCGAGCCCTGGCCGGGAGATGGAAGAAGATTGTCCTACTCGCACTTTCTCTAATCAAGAGAAGGTCCCTCATTGGGCAAGGGGATCCGAATTAGGGTTTCGGATGCCGGCGGAGTGGGAGCAACATGAGGCAACGTGGCTGGGATGGCCACATAATACGAAAGATTGGCCCGGGAAAATGGGAGCCATCTCCTGGGTGTACGGGGAAATGGTTCG
>DOFS01000159.1:3431-5553 GCA_003523945.1 Nitrospiraceae bacterium
AAAGCCCGTCGGGTGTTGGAGAAAGTTGGATGCGATTTGACTCGTATTCAGTTTTTTCGTCTTCCAACCAATCGGGGGTGGGCGCGGGACTTTGGTCCCATTTTCGTGAAACGGGATCAACCCGATCCTCAAGTGGCCATTGCCCGTTTTCGCTTTACCGCCTGGGCCAAATATCCGGATTGGCAATTGGATGATCGTATTCCGGTTCGGTTAGGCCGGAAACTCAACATTCCGGTGGTCGCGGTTGAGCGAAATCGGGCAGGGGTTGTTCTGGAAGGCGGTGCCATCGATGTGAACGGCCAAGGAACCTTATTGACCACGGAAGAATGCTTGTTGGATGAGCAGGTGCAGGTGCGGAATCCGGGTTTTTCCCGACAGGATTATGAGGAAGTTTTTCGCAGCCACTTGGGCATTTCACAGGTATTATGGCTAGGACAAGGTATTATTGGTGACGACACGCATGGCCATGTAGATGATGTGTGCCGGTTCGTGGATCCCTATACGGTGGTCTTGTGTCAGGAATCCAATCCGGCGGATGAAAACTATCGTCCTTTGGCTGAGAATGCAGAGCGGCTTGAGGGTATGCGGGCGCAAGATGGGAGAAAGGTCATCGTGGTGCCTTTGCCTATGCCAGCCCCGTTGTACTTTGAAGGACGACGCCTCCCAGCTAGTTATGCCAATTTTTTCATTGGCAATGCCGTCATCTTAGTCCCCACTTTTAATGATCCTCATGATCGGGGCGCCTTAGGAGTTTTGTCGGAACTGTTTCCTGATCGGACCGTGGTCGGTATTCATGCGGTGGATTTGGTCTGGGGGTTTGGGACTATTCATTGTTTGACGCAACAACAGCCAGCTTCCGATCATTTGTCGAACCTCACGTTGCTTTCATGATCACGGCTTCCCCTGCGCGCCAAACTTTTATTCTTCCCTCGCCTGTTCGAATTGGATGGATCGGCACCGGAGTGATGGGCGCGCCAATGTGCGAACATCTCCTTCGTGCAGGATATACCTTGACGGTGTATACCCGCACACCCTCTAAAGCACAGATGTTATTAAATCAAGGCGCTCGATGGGCAGAGTCTCCTGCAGCCTTGGCAGCGGAGGCTGATGTGGTCTGTACGATGGTGGGTTTTCCTCAGGACGTTCGAATGGTTTACCTCCAGGCAAATGGTCTGCTGGCACAGGCTCGTTCCGGACAAGTCTTCGTGGACTTCACCACTTCTGAGCCGACACTAGCCCGTGAACTGGCCAGCCTTGCCAGTGCAAAAAATGCAATTGTCCTTGATGCCCCGGTGTCGGGTGGGGACGTAGGCGCTAAAAATGGCACCTTGTCCATTATGGTTGGAGGAGAATCCACTGTGTTTGAGGCGATCAGGCCCATCTTATCGGTCTTTGGCCAAACCTTGGTGCACCAAGGGGTGGCAGGATGCGGGCAGCATGCCAAATTGTGCAATCAAATGACGATTGCCGGGACGATGATCGGGGTGTGTGAGGCGCTGCTTTATGCCCACAAAGCCGGGTTGGATGGGGAAACCTTATTGCGATCTATTCCAAGTGGGGCTGCCGGCTGTTGGACGCTCGATCATCTGGCGCCCCGGATGTTACAACGTGATTTTGCCGCAGGTTTTTTTGTGGAACATTTTATTAAGGATATGGGTATCGCTCTGGATGAAGCCAATCGAATGGGATTACTCTTGCCAGGGCTCACCCTTGTTCGGAAGCTGTATGTCGGGATTCAAGCCAAAGGGCATGGGCGTTCCGGGACACACGCATTATTGTTGGCGTTAGAAGATTTGTCACCGACGTTCATGACGGCTGATTCCTCGCCTCACTCTTTGTCAAAGTGATTTAAATCTGGGTTCCATTCTCTCCCGCACTTGTCCCCGGAAATAACTGCCATACCTCCGTTTTGGAACTGTATTCTTCCCTTGCCAACAAGCAAGTTAGCTCTTTTCGGCTAACGTTTTTACAAATAAAAGCGCGAATCCAAAATTTTTCTTAGGTGGTTTAACGTGGTTATCCATTTTCTGAGTCCCCACCTCGGGCCGGTGGGGGCATTTCGTTGATTGAGGAACACGATTACTTTCTAATCGACAGATTTTTGATGCCATTTCAGTATAGG
>DOFS01000274.1:0-1245 GCA_003523945.1 Nitrospiraceae bacterium
CAAGGCCAGCCCCAACTCGGCTGCCCAGCATTCGTCAGACTCACCTATGACGTTAAATTGGGAACTCGTCGTGGAGCGCATGATTAACGACCATCCGAATATCGGGAGTTTCCTGGAGAAGGGAAGTGTCGTGTCCATGAGCGCAGGATCCATTGTCCTGGGTTATTCCAAAAAAGATTCGATTGCTCGCTGGCGGACGGACAAACCGGAAAATCGCGTGCTGATCGGTCAAATATGCGAGGAATTCGCCGGCCGCCCGGTAAAAGTCCAAGTCATTGAATTTCAAGAAGGGCAGGCTTACCCGCCGTCAACCAGTGAATTACGAGCAAAAAAAAAACTTGAGCAGGACCAGGATCTGATTGAAAACGTGAAGGCCCACCCTTTGGTGAAACAAGCATTGGAACTATTCGGGGGGGAAGTCGTATCGGCAGAAAGAACCCCGCAAAAGGAGGAGGTACGCTAATGTCTAAAAATCCATTCTCTAATATGGGCAATCTTTTAAAGCAAGCCCAGGCCATGCAGGAAAAAATGGGAAAGATTCAAGAGGAAGCGGCCACGAAATCCGTCGAGGCTTCAGCCGGAGGCGGGATGGTGACCGTGGAAGCCAACGGCGCCATGCAATTAACCAAGCTGACCATCGATCCGGAAGTGCTGAAATCCGGTGACCATGACATGTTGCAAGACTTAATCGTCGCCGCATCCAATGAAGCCTTGCGAAAGGCGAAAGAACTCATGGCTGAAGAAATGAAATCTCTCACGGGAGGGATGGGCATTCCGGGCATGTTCTAATCATCAAACGAGGTTTATCATGCTGGAAACCACTCCGACCAAACATACCAGGGCCAATAGCCAACCTCAGGGGCTGGTCGCTCGTCTCAGCCGGGAACTCGTGCGGTTGCCCGGTATTGGGCAAAAAACGGCTCAACGGTTGGCCTTTCATCTCATGAAAACGGACAAGGAAGAGGCGCTTCGCCTGGCCGATGCCATTCGTGACGTGAAAGAAGGGGTCTCCTTCTGCACCCAATGCCGGAATATTGCCGAAGGTCCCCTCTGCGAAATTTGCCTGGACCCGAAACGGGACACCACGACCATCCTCGTGGTGGAAGAACCCAGCACCCTCCATGCGATCGAACAAAGCCGGGCCTTTCGAGGCCTCTATCACGTGCTCTATGGGGCGCTTTCACCGCTGGACGGCATCGGGCCGGCAGATATCCGCACCCATGACCTGGAAAACCGGGTCCAGAA
>DOFS01000274.1:1440-5031 GCA_003523945.1 Nitrospiraceae bacterium
ACCAAGCGATTAAAACCCTTGGGGGTCAAAGTCTCCCGTATCGCCTATGGCATTCCGGTCGGCATGGATATCGAATATGCCGATGAGGTCACTCTACTCAAATCCATTGAAGGGCGCCGCGATCTCGGGTAGCCCCAGCACCCCGTTACCGTTTCGCTAAAACCTTCGTTTCAATCTGTTCGAACTGCTGGGGAAAATACCCCAACCATATCCCAACCTGTCTGATTTCATCCCGCCATTTCTTCTCATAGCCCCCTTCAGCCGACGCAAACAAAATTAAACTCGACAGGATTCCACTGACCTTGTCCTGTCCTACGCCATCCGCAAACAATTTCGGAATCGTGAACCCTTGCGACAAGCGAAGAAGGTTATCTTTTTCTTGGGAGGGAAGATCCAAATGACGAAAGACGGCACGAAGCCGTTTGAATTCTGGATCGTTCACTCGTTCAATCGCGCAGACGAAAAGGCCACCAAGATTATAGCGTTCCGTGGAAGAAAGGGGTTCTCCTCCGGTCTTCGTCTCGACTGAACGGGTAGGGGATGGAGCTGACCGGCTTGGAGTCTGGCCGAGTGGATTCTTCGTTTGTGCCGGCATAATCTTCTTTTGAGAAAGTGAAGGCTTTTTCTTGGTGACCCCAGATTTCGTGGCGGAAGGCCGTGGGGCAACGATTGCGTTCTTCACAACCGGAGCCTTCTTCTTGAGAGGAGGCCGTTTTGGAGCAGCGGGCTTTTTAGCTGTGGGCTTGGAAACCGCTTTCACCACGTTCCTTTTTGTGGGGGGACTGGTCTTTGTATTCTTCACCACAGGTTTTTTTGGCGTACCGGTCTTTTGTGCAGAAACGCGTTTAGAAGAAGCTGGTTTGGCTTTCGTTGGTAGTGATTTTTTAGCGACAACCGGCTTTTTTACAGAAGGGCCCTTGAGGGAAGTCTTTTTCTTCCCTAGCGCTGACCCGGTTTTTGCCGACTTTTTCATTGCAGCAGATTTAGAAGCCACGGTCTTTTTTTTGGTTACGGATGGTTTCTTCGAAGAAGGCTTTGAAGCCACGCGACGAACAGATTTCTTTTGAGCCATGCAGAATCCTTTCTATGAATCTATAAAGAAGAGGAAAAATTGAACCAGCGGTTGGATCAAAAAAGAAATGATAGCCTTTCCATCGGGTTCCAGCAATATGTTAAGGAAGAAAGACCTCAATTAAAAAACTTCCACAGTATGGATCTGTCAGCCCATTCGTAAGAACCTCTTGAACATTTAGGAAATTCTTGGGATGCTCAAAGGCCATTCAAAAAGTCTTACATCTGATGGAGCAAGAATTAAACATACGAGTTCAACCTCCTCAAAACCCATATGAAAGTTTTCATCTCCTATTCCCATAAGGACGAGGGTCATCGGAACAACTTGGTTTCCCATTTGGCTCCGCTGAAGCGAGATGGGGTTATTGAAGTCTGGCACGACCGAAAAATTATGGCAGGGCAGGAATGGGCTCCTCAAATAGATAAAAACCTGGAACAGGCATCGATTATTCTACTGCTAATCAGTTCTGACTTTCTGGCCTCGGATTATTGCTACGACAAAGAAATGTCTCGGGCCTTGGAAAAACATCATAATGGGGAAGCCCGGATCATCCCCATTATCATTCGTTCGGCAGACTGGAGCACAGCCCCATTCGCTAAGATCCAGGCCCTGCCTCAAGACGGAAAACCAGTTACCAGTTGGAATATAGAAGATGAAGCCTGGACCGATGTAGCTAAAGGCATTCGTCTGGTCGTCCAAGAACTTTCTCCGACGCCAACACTTCCGCTAATCAGGTGCCCGGTGAGCAGCGAAATACAGTCTGGAACATTCCGCTTGAGAGGAATCCGTTTTTTACGGGGAGGGAAGAGATTCTTGGGGAGATACGTGACGCGCTTCTGTCATCTGGAAAAGCTGCCTTTTCCGGGTTGGGAGGGATAGGTAAAACTCAAACGGCTGTGGAGTATGCCTACCGGCACAAAGACGATTACTACCATATTCTCTGGGTCAAAGCCGAATCCAAGGAATCCCTCACTTCGGACTTTGCCCAACTCGCCACGCCGTTGAACCTGCCGGAAAAACAGGTAAAGGATCAGCAAGAGTTCGTTAACGCCGTCCTTCGGTGGCTCAAACAACATGACGAATGGCTTTTGATCCTGGACAATGCCGATGACCTCTCCTTAATCCAGCCTTTCATCCAGGATTTTCAATCAGGCCATATACTGCTCACGACAAGAGCACAAGCGACAGGGACGATCTCACGTGTAGAAGTCAAAAAATTACCTGAGCAGGAAGGAGTAGTTTTTCTTTTACTGCGTGCCAAAATGATCACTAAAGATACTTCCAATGACACCATTCCCCCAGAACTGCGCGATCGATCTCTTCCTATTGTCAGAGAACTCGATGGCCTACCCCTCGCCTTCGACCAGGCTGGTGCCTACATTGAAGCAACCCATTGTGGATTAGCTGCCTACTTCGAACTCTATAAGTCGCATGGGATCGAACTTCTCAAGGAACGAGGTCTCTTTGCACCTGGACATCCTGATCCAGTCGCGACAACCTGGATTTTATCCTTTCAAAAAATCGAACAGGCTAATCCCGCCACTGCCGAGCTTTTAAGATGCTGTGCCTTTCTTCATCCCGATTCCATACCAGAAGAACTCATCATCGAGGGAGCGTCCGAACTTGGTCCGATTCTCGGACCGGTGGCTGGGAATACCCTATCGTTTAACAACGCCATAGGGGACATTTTAAAATTTTCCCTCATCCACCGGCACATGACAACCAAAACCTTGGACATCCATCGCTTGGTCCAAGCCGTCATCCTAAAGAGTCTTGATGGCGAGATACACCAGCAATGGAATGAACGATTCATTCGAGCCATGGACCATGTGTTTCCGTCACCAGAATTTGAAAATTGGCCACAATGCGAACGTTTACTGGTCCAGGCTCAACACTGCACCTCAATGATTATCACCAACAACCTTGGGTCGCAGGAAGGGGCACGGAATTTAAACCAAACCGCAATTTATCTTTACGAACGGGCCCGTTACCCCGACGCCGAACCCCTCTTCCAGCGCTCCCTGGCCATTTGGGAAGAAGCCTTGGGGCCCACGCATCCCGATGTTGCCACCAGCCTCAACAATTTGGGGGGACTCTATGACAGCCAAGGGCAGTACGGTAAAGCCGAGCCCCTCTACCAGCGCGCCCTGGCCATTCGGGAACAGGCCTTGGGGCCTACGCATCCTCAGGTCGCCACAAGCCTCAACAATTTGGGGCTGCTCTATCACAGGCAAGGGCAGTACGGTAAAGCCGAGCCTCTCCTCCAGCGCGCCCTGGCCATTGCCGAACAGGCCTTGGGCCCCACGCATCCTGATGTCGCCGCAAGCCTCAACAATTTGGCGGGCCTCTATGACAGCCAAGGGCAGTACGGTAAAGCCGAGCCTCTCTACCAGCGCACCCTCACCATTTTGGAGGAAGCCTTAGGATTAGAACACCCCGACACGCAAACTGTGAGAGAAAACTATGAAGATTTTTTGAAAAAGATGGAGGATGAGAATAAATAAATGATCCCCGCCGCA
>DOFS01000602.1 GCA_003523945.1 Nitrospiraceae bacterium
CCAGTTGAAGAAAGATGTTCCCAATTGTGCGTGTATTGGCAAGATGAGCTTGAGAGGCGACGAGAGAGCGGGTGATTCCGTGCCCGAAGAATTTTTTATAGTCTTCGGAACCTTGCGAGGCGTTAATAAAATCCCACCATCCGATCTTTTCATATTCATCCAGCCGGCGTTCGTGGGAGGAGGTCGCGATCTGCCAGACCCGCCCGCCAAAGAGCTGCATCTCATAAAGCGAAACGCCAATTTCATCAGATAACACCTTGAGGACAGCATCAAAAGAGGACTTAAGATCCTGGGGAGTCTGTGGAAATCGGGAGGGAAGGACCATTTCATCTGCCCCTTCCCTGGCCAGCAACAGCTGAGTGGTTTTGACCAGATTGTCAGATACGTTTCCCTGTCTGTAAGGAATCCGGTCCATGGTATCCACGATATGTTTGTAGAAACCCGGGAAAAACCGAAAGCCGTGCTCGCCCGGAAGCCAGGGAGCCTTGTCGTTCGGTCCCAACTCATGCCCTCTCATCCGCCGCCATTTTGCAATGGCCGGCCCCTGGGTGCCCTGGCTCCCACGGTCATCAATGGATTCCAGCACGGGAATGCTGCGAGCCTTTCCCCCGGGGATCTCTTGTCGTTCAAAGACTTCGACATCAAACCCTCGCTCAGCCAGCTCATGGGCCGCACTCATGCCGCCGATACCCCCGCCGAGAATAATGGCTTTTTTTTGCATTTCTTTCTTCCTTGCTGAGGTTCCGGAGTCTGCTCCCCGTCAAGGATCCTGGTAAGAACTCCTCAGAGGATTCCCCCTTAAACCACAAGCATTGGCAAGGTTTCCTTCCCCATTTGTACGCAGTGGAACCTATTTTGTCATTGGGTCACGCCACCATTTAGGAGATCACTTTATGTCCTTTTTATTCCCAGTTGGGGCTTTTTCACTTACTAACGGGCCGCCTTCATCAATAATGATTCGGAAATCAAATTCATCAAAGTCAGGTTCGAAGCTGTGCTTATTTGGCAGTTCAAAATGAAGTTTGTAACTCTCTCCCTTTTTCAAAATTTTGAGTTCCAGTTCTTGCGCGCCATCTTTTGGTGGATTTCCATAGGACATACCAGGATAAGTGACCTTCACTTTCACGGGCTTCGTCATGTCATCACCATCATTCCGAATTTCAATTACGAGACTTCCTTTTTCTGGCCGCCAGAGGGAATCATTTTTAGGGACAGGAGCTAATTTAGGGTTACTCATAATTTTCTCCATTGATCGAGGTTTTCTAGGTTGTTGCTTCCTCTGGGAAGACGCTCTTTCTTTATGGGTTTTTTTGATCTTGTGCTTTCGTATCCTTTTTCTATGTTCCTGGGGGGAGAAGGGCGCAAAGGGATCCTGGTTGCTTGATGCGAAGAGTAAACCGCTGAGACACGCGGTAGACATGGCGCGGCTCTGTTGTGACCTGGAGAAACCTAACCGAAATGTCGCTTGGGACAACGATTTCAACAGGATCGCCAGCCAGCGAGATCAGAATTCCTTCCATGCCATTGAGCGTACTCGACCTCAGGAGCGGCCCTCCCACGAGCATGGGTTTGAGTCGGTCAGCAGGCATAACAAGCGATACAGTAGGATCGTGGGCAATTTCAAATAAAGTGTTTCCTAGCACGAGCGCGAATGGCCCCAAATGTCCTTCTGACTCCAGCACACTCATTGCCTGACTCACCCACGTCACAATACTGTTCCCGGAAGTAAGGTAATTATTCCGGTTCGATGCAGTACGCACAACATGTATTCCCAGCCCGGCATTGTAAAATCGGCCTGTGCTCAAGAGCCCCCTCCATTGTGCCCCTCCGCCCGAAACGGTAAAAAACTGGGGAATGCGTTGAAAGGAATTTTGATTGACATTTGCAAACTGACCATGAAAAACCAGGTAGTCCTCACAACGTGCAATGATATTAGCGGCTCGTCGAAACATGGTGATTGCGCTGGAAAGGTCCGGTTGCGCGTTCTGCGAGTTTCTTAGATAGACATTCACCGACAGGCTTGTAAGGGCCCGAGTTGTTCTGTCGTCAACCTCCATACGCATTCCTGCTTCACCACGGAGTATTGGCAAAGGAATGGGCTGCGTATCATTAAGTTCCTTAACCGGCACTGCGTCAGTTTCTGGCGGATAGGGTCCGTCGATTGGTAAAAACGATCTTGCGACCCGGACTTTGCGTGCTTCCTCACGAACTGTCTGCTGTACGAGGCTCCATTGGTCATCCGTCCATTGATTTGGGGAATTTTCGTGCTCCATACCTTCTCCCTCTCTCCTTTGAAGTTCACAATTATAAAAGTATAAAAAATAGAATTGTTTTGAGTTGTTTATTCAAGTTATTCCGGATATCAGAACTCGTCTCATGTGTTTGGTATCGAAATCTTCCCCTGGAATTCTAAAACAATCCGTACAGGTCATATTCATAAATTGGTTCTTTCATGATGACCCGTCCGATTCCGATGCATTGGAGTCGGTTCACCCATAGGTACTTGGGGTGCGAGGTAATCATCCAAGGGGTTGTCCTTGTGGGTGGTGTGGGTGGCCACTTATTCTTCAAAAAATTTTCATATCCCTTCTCACCCAATTCGAAGTACCCTGGGTAGTGTATAAAGATCAATGCTCCATCGCTGGTCTCCAGCGTGGCACGTACATCCATGATCCCGACCCCGTCCTGACGAATGGTCATCCAATCACCGCCCTCGTGATTGATCTTTCCATTAAGTTTTGGTCCGATAAATTCACCGCTGCTTATGTACCAATTGACCTTAATACCTTCCGGAGTTTCTCCGATAATCTCAGGAGGGCTACCGCCAAGATGAATCGTAAAATGGGACAGATATTCGATGCTGAACGGTAAATGACGTTCAGCCAGATTTGGTTGGGATGCTTCGACGGGGATAGAGGTTGAAGCGAAGGCACGTTGGACTTCAAATTGACGGATCAGACTCGCCATCGCGCATGGGTTCGGAACCCGGCGTCCACTATTTTCGCCGATAACGGTATACTCGACCTTCGATCTAGGAGGGAGTCTCGGAAAGGAAGCTCTAAAGTACTGTCGCCCTGCCTCATGTTCATTTCGTAACAAGGACGCGCGGACGGTGCGCTCGAAACCTCCCTCGACACGATACAGGACACTGACCGTATTACCTGGATTTGCAGGAGACATGCCTGCAATTACACTGAGGTTGTCGCCTGATTCCACGACCCCTTCGGGTGCCGGAGTGTCCTCTGTGCCATACCAAAGTGTGAGCCCTTCGTGGTTGTAACGCATCATCCTTTCCCTTCTCGGCTAAGGGTCCGTTGACTCGAAAGGCTCACAGTCCCTAGTGCGTAATCGGCCTACACTTTAATTGTTGATTGTCCTGGAGATTACCTCAACTCTTCGATCAATTTGTGCGCTTCACGGAGATCCTCCGTGTCAAAACCCTCGGTGAAGGAGTGGTAGAGCTCCTCGAGGATCTGGAGGGCCTCCTGGTGTTTCCCCTGCCTTTTCCACAGCCGACCTAAACCAACTGCCGCGCGAATCTCCAGCATGCGAGCTTTCTGCTTACGTGTAAGATCCAAGGCATCTTGGAAAGAGTCTTCGGCATCTTTAAACAATTTAGCTGCGTGCTCCGGGTGATCCTCACTTTCGGCACATTGTTTAAAAATTTCTGCCTTCAGACGATAGAGCTCAGGTTCCATGAAATGCTGATTTCGGTCAGGATGAGTAGCCTCGCGGATTCCTTCTTCCAGCACCGCGAGGGCCTCTTCGATTCGGCCCGCCTGCCACAGAACCTCTCCAAGCATCGTCATAACGTCAGGCAGGATAATCCGATTGCCGGTGAGTCGAAACTTTTCAAGACCTCTTTCGATCTCATTAAGCCCTTCCTCAAGACGGCCCTTCATTGCTATCGCCCAACCGTGGTACATCAGGGCGATGATATCCCACAGTTGAAACACCTCTTTTTTGGCAAGCTCCAGCACTTTGTCCGAAGCATTCTCTACCCAATCAAAGTCCCGGGCGGGATGGTAGGCAAAGCAGCCGATACCGTAAGCAAAGGCAATGCTGGGTGGATGTTCGAGTTTCTCCGCGAGATCTATAGCTTCTTGGATATGCTTCAGTCCTGAATCCGGCAAACCAAGCATCCACTTGCTGCTGCCACAGAACTCGTGCAAGGCCACTGTAGAAGACAACTGAAACAGGCCAATGATCGATCTTTCCTGCTCAAAGTTGAATAGGTCTATTCCCATCTCCGCATGTTTCCGTGACTCAATAAATTCCCCGCGATAGTGGTGAGAGTATCCGATCGCATGATGCGCCCCTACTTTCAGGATGGGGAGTTCAGTTGCATAAGCCATCTGGCACACCTCTTCCCCGGTTTTCAAGGAAACATTTAACTGCCCACGCATGAAGTAGTTGAAGCACAAGCCCCATGTCGCCGCAAAGAGACTCTGGCCGTCCCCTAATTTTTGGCTTAACGCTTGGGCACGTTTGGAGCATTGTTCGACTTCCACCGCGCCCCATCCTTTTGTAATCATGT
>DOFS01000342.1 GCA_003523945.1 Nitrospiraceae bacterium
CCCAAGTCCAGATGGATTTTATTGAAAAGACCCATGACCCCAAAACCAAACACGACATCGACCTTGAAGCCAATCGCAAGTGGGCGGAAACCACCAAGTGGGCGGGGTTAGAAATTCTCGCCACGCAACAGGGTGGAATGAACGATGAAGCGGGCCTCGTCGAATTCAAGGCCACATTTGAAACAGATGAAGGCCCTCAAATCCATCATGAACTCGCCGAGTTTCGGAAACATGAGGGAACCTGGTATTTCTCCGACGGCAAAAGTCCTGGAGTTCGAACGGTCGTTCGAACCGAGGCCAAGATTGGACGGAACGATCCGTGCCCCTGCGGCAGCGGGAAAAAGTATAAAAAATGCTGTGGCAACAAATAAGAGCCACAATAACGCATTGAAAAATAAATCGGAAATTCCTCGCGCAAATAATCCTCTTCTATGCAATCATTCCTGTGAAATTTTGGCAGAAATCTCTCCCACCTGTTTTCACAAAAAGATATCCTCCAAGACTGGGGATCCGCGGGAAGATCCACCCAAACCTGCGGCCCCGGCCAAATTTATCAATGATGGGATCTAAATTGGTTTTGTCAAACAACCGGTTGCCTTCGATCAACCGTTGATCGCTCGACTAGCAGCTCATCTGACTACAATTGATCAGCGCGCGCGCTATCGGGATAATTTGGATCGGGTCCTTGAGCAGCAATCGCTGGCCATTGATTCTACGAGGCAATTTCCAACGCGGTCGCTACAATAAAGTTTCCTGCACATCCTTTAGCCTCCTTTCAATATCCTAGTTACCTTTGGATGGTTGTACAACGGCTGGGAAGGCTCCATCTGGTTAGATATTTTGAATTTGCTCACGACAGGATGCAGTGCAAAATTCAAGGTTTGACTGTGATCGACATTACAATTGAGACTGGGGATACACTACGAAAAGGGGAAATCTGGGACAGATTACGTTTTCGCGAAAAAGCATTGATCGTGAAAAGACCTTTAAAAAATAAGCGGAATGTCTCAGATCAAAGAGCCAAGACACGGATAAAGATTTAGCGTGACAAGGTCGAGACTTTCAAGATAAGATCCAGCCACCAACAGGCGGGCATACAAGGATGTGCATCATGACGGACTGCTACTTGGGAATAGCGAGGCGACTAATTATCCCGATCGCCCTGGTCCTCGAGCTAAGTGGTTGTTCATTGAGCACTCACGGGGATGCTGTAACGAATGAGCCCTTCCACAAGTGGATCGTCGTGACCTGGTCTATCCCACCGATTGGCACCGTGAAAATTGACTCGATCTTGGTCGCGTGTCATCTTGAACCTGGAGGGTTCAACAAAACCGGCGTGGGCAATCTCAATTCGGTGTTCGTCACATCAATCGTGATCCCGGTTTCCGAGTATGCATCAAACAAACCGGTTGCAGCAAACTGCCAGTTTGTCCTTCAGCAATCACCACAATGGGCTTCGACAACCCCGCAGAAGTACATAGACAAATTGGGTCCCGCCGTTACAAATGCCGAAAAAGTGATCAGGCTCCACATCAAATACGAACCTGAAGGCGTCGAAACCGAGTATTTGCCGAGCCGCTTCGTAATCTCACACAAACCGAACTAGATCCTGGGGCATGCCGGTTGGAAGTATTTGATAAGCATTCACCCTCCGGTTGGTCTTCCTATAAAAAGTTCCCCTATCATTTACCCCCAGGATTTTTGACACAATTCCAGTTCCTTCATTTCCGGATAAACTGGGTCGTTCGGATCATCAAAAAACGCCGGTAACAGTACACCCTCCCTTTGCTGCCTTTGAAAACCTACCCATTCAATGTTTGAGAACGGGATGATCGCTAAACTCCTAGCCTTGTGGTCGAGTTTTCTACTAGTTCCGAACGCACTTTCATCCCACGGGTTATTTCATTGCCATTCCTCTTTACTTTTTTTATCTGTGCGAACTAAATGGCATGTTCAAAATTTTCATAGAGAGGTTAAACACTTGGATGTTCGGGATCGCCATGGAGGGAGGGGTCTGTGGATGAAGTGATTTCTGGTTTGAGAATCTCCCTAGAACAAACTGGCCGTGCTTCAATTTGGCCAATTTATTTTCCATGGGGCCTACCCCATTCTTGGATATCTTCTAACCCAGACCCGTGTTCCAGACCTTTTACAGAATCATTTCATTTACTAAATAGTCATCTCGTCCAGCATAAAATCAATGGGTTTTTTCTTTGGGGATCCCAATTTGCGAAAGCTGTGGTTGCTCTTTCTTCCGTTCATCACATTCGTTGAACTCTATTACTCCATTTACCAACTAGGGACGTTACGATGAATTGGGACGACAACGGGGGAGAATGACCAGACTCTCATTTCCTTACGTCCTTAGCTGAAAAAATCATTTAAAGAATTCCAACAGCTACCTAAAGTGAGCGTGATTCGTTTATTTTGTAGTTCGTGTTCGCAAACATCCCCGCTGCACTCCACCGGTTTCGTCGTGATCTTTCCATGAACCCCGATTCCAGGCTCCATATATTCCTCGCGGAAATACATCCCGTGGCGTCCATAGAACCATTCTTGAGTATTTGCTGCAATCAGGGAATGGCCTTGATGAGAAGGCCTTGCTCGATATTACCTTTGGGGGAGGCACCTTTTAGTCCTCTTTGCGGCCTTTTTTCCCTAAAGCTCTTCTTTGAGGCTGTGACCTGCGGAAGCCTCTCCAGCTCGCAATCGAAGAGTTTGTCTGATCGACGCCTATGAGCCCTTCACGGTTTTTTCGGACACAAAATTTGATTTCAACTTCTCGATCAACAAAGTCATGGAGTTTGGTAATACCCACCAACTTTTGACTCAATGCAGGAAACATTTGAGTAAGAATAGAATGTTTCTCGTGCCCAACGACAATGTGGCAAAAATCAGTGATCGCCTCTCCTATTTCTGGCTCTGAAATCCCAAACAGTATTCCTTGCTGGTCAACAAGGAGCATATAACCTGAAAAATCCTGTCCATTTCCAATAAGGTTCGTATTCTTTAAGACGCAGGATATAAGATCCAAGAGGTCCGCTATGTGCCCTTACGATGGAAGGATTAGTTGTGGCTTCCCTTGGTCCTACTTATTTATCCGGTCCAGTATCTCCACATGCGGGGGGCCGATCATCCACTACCGATGGCCCTGCGACAGGCCATGTGTCCGTTTCATTCACTCTTGTCACGGCATGATAGCCATCTGTAAAAACGCAACCGGCTGACCGACTCCCGGCAGGTGGGTGACCGGTTTCCCCTTAGGTCCAAAACGTTATGAAGTCTTCGCCGCACCCTGCCATAGCATATCGTAGCCAAGTTCTTTCGTCTCAGAACACATCGTAGCCAAAGCAGCGAATGTCTTATTGAACATTTCATCGGCATGAGATTTTTCGTGATCCTCAAATGAACTCCAATAGGTCACAATCGCGTAATGGTCATCTGCGGTTGTTGATTCACTAAGGGACCCTTCCTCAGAAACGAACCCGGAAAACTTGAACACCTGCCCGGCGATGAAGCCCCCCTTGTCACCGCCATAGTTTTCCTTGACGACCATGCACATTTCTCCCACGGCCAACTCCACCTGATCGAAGCGAATGCCGGGCTTCAGCTTAACCGTGTTGAACAACATTTTCGCCCCAAAGGGAAGAGTAATAGGACCAAACATGACACCCTCCTGGTGAGAGCACCCGTCTCAAAGCAGGTGCCTGTAAAAAGAACGATCAGACGAATCTTTCCCGTAGAACTCATCATCATAATAGCACCAAACCCACAGGACTCGCAGACCCCACACTACACGATTCCTCCCCAAACATCTCGAAGGCTGCATTCAACGATTGTCAACACATCAGCCAGGCTCAACCCGGTCTCCTTTCAAATTGCATTGACAAAGACCGGGAAAACTTTGAGAATCCTGGCATTGGATTTACGCGGCTATTCATCGCTGGCGCCAGATCGTCCACGCCATCACTTGAAAGGACGCACATCATGGGGAATGCCTACCGGGGTCGGAATAAACTGCGACGACTTCAAAAACCCGCAGTCGACAAACCCATTGACGAACTCCTCAAAGGACTGCGACCCAAGCCTTCAGCCTCCAGCAACAGCTCCTATCGGGAACAGTCACTCAAGATTCACGGGCTCATTTGTGCCAAATGCACCAGAGAATTCGACCTCAAGACCAGACACCTCCTCACGGTGCACCACAAGGACGGCAATCACCATAACAATCCCCCGGACGGATCCAATTGGGAAAACCTGTGCGTCTACTGCCACGATGATGAACACAGCCGGGGCATACTTGGTGATTATTTACGGAAGGCGAAAGAGGACAAGCCTAAGTGAATCAGTCTACAATCCCTTAGCACACGAAGAGCACATGCTATTGGCTTAACGAATTGACGGAGAGGTTGATAATTCTATGCTGAGGAATGAATCACTAAAAGGGATACATGGCATTTATGTGGTCGTCGAGGACTTGGGACCGGAACTGAGGGGCGTATTAAACCGAAGTGAGGTGCGAAAACGCGTGGAGGCACAACTACAAACTGCAGGTATTCGCCTTGTCAAAGAACTCGAAGCCGCCAAACTGCCAGGAGAGCCCTATCTATATGTCAATATGGCGGCCCTTCCCTTAGGTCCCAAGCGCTATGCCTGTCGAATCGATCTTGAAGTCCACCAACTGGTGGCCCTTGTTCATAACTCCTCCACGGGACATGCGATTACCTGGGAACAGGGCGTCGTGACGGCGGGTGGGGTCAAAACCATTTTCAATAATTTTGATGAATTGGTTTTGGATTTCATTTGTGATTATCTGGC
>DOFS01000512.1 GCA_003523945.1 Nitrospiraceae bacterium
TGAGAAGACCGACCTCGGGAGCGACCTGGAAGATACGGTCCTGTGTGAGCATTCCGGCTGGAAAGTTTCCGCGAGGCCACCATCGTGGGAGGAGGGTCATGCGGTGAGGGCCATCTAGCCAGGGGTGTGGAATAAATGGTTGGGACGGCCAGGGGCAATGGTCAAGCATGGGTGAACAGGATTAGGTTTACGGTGAGGGCTGTTCGGCGACCCTCAGAATGGGATACCAAAACTCCCCTGTATGAGACAAGCATAGACAAGGGTAATGTGCAAAGGCTACTCAAGCAGGTATGGGGTGATCAGGTTGGACGGGGAGTCGACATTTGACAGGGCACCGGAACTTTCGGTAGACCACCTCAGGTTTTCATGGGTAATGGGCTCATCTTGTGCAGCCTTACTCTAATAATTTTTTACTGTAGGATCGTTGACGTGTCTATGAAAAAATCGAAGCCCTCACAATTCTCAGGAAGTCGGGAAACGTTTCTCATTTTTATTGTGGTGGCCTGCGGGATTATGGCCACCCTTTCCGTGAATCTGTTCACTCAATCAACATCGGATCCTAGTGAAGCCAACGTCGGGGAATCGACCAATCCTGAACTCAAACGGGCCATCCCTGAGAAAGGTCCGGCGGTGGAACTTATGGATGTGCCACTGTCCACCGGGACCGAACCGCTGGATAAGTTATTTGTGCAATCCGGCTGTGCGGTGTGTCATACCATTCCAGGGATTGCCCCTGCTCTCGGTCGTGAGGGCCCCAAGTTAGTTTTAGGGACGAATGGGCCGCTTCGATTGGCAGACCCTCAATATCAGGGGACGGCAACCACGGTTCGTGAATATATCCAGGAATCGATTTTAAACCCAGGCGCCTATGTGGTGCCCGGGTACTCCGATCGGGTGATGCCCCGGTGGTATGGGAAGCGGCTCAATGCGATGGCGTTGAATCGTATTGCTGAGTATTTAGAAAATGTGAAGGAATAAAAAGCCCGGCCAGCTTCTTGATGTGCACTCACCAATTTTCCTGATTTGGTCGCACCCTTTTCAAATCTTGATGAGAGGCTGATGGGACGGGCGCTGGTCTTCCCTTCGGACGCCTGCCTGCCATCGTAAGGGGTTCTGTTTGCAAAACCTACAGGGGATTAGGGTTGGAATCGGAACCCGAATAACATGCCGATGTTGAAGTTGTCGCTGCTCACGCGACTCGGTACACCAAGATCCTGGAAGGTGAAGATGAGCGTGCTTGCAAGGGATACCGTCCGGCTGACTTTGAAAGCTGCAGTTGCGCCGAATGGAAGAGAAAAGCTGACGTCGTCATTGTCTCGAGGGCCTTCATCCAATTCCGCATACACAATCCCTAATCCTGCGAACGGACTGATGGTGACTGCACCCATAGGGATGTGATACCGGCCGATACCAGCCACCGTGACTTGTGTGAGGTCTCCAGCGGGAGAAATCAAGATTTGTGGCCCAATGGACAATTGGGAGTTCAGGTAATAATCTCCCTGGAAACTTAACGTAAACACGGTGTCATCGTAGGTATCTGCTAAAAAACCAATGTCCGTTCCGAATCCCCACTGGTTTTCTGCCCGTGCGTAAGGAACGCCGAACGAGAAAACCAAAAGGAGAGCTAATAGGGCCAGGATCGTTTTCACCCATTTGTCGATCATCATGTGTTGTTTCCTCAAGGGTTGAATATTTTGCAAGAGCGTTGAAAAGACCCCCCCTCATTTCTAAAGCATCGCTTTATCGGCCGTGGGGATGATTCTTTCCGTTAGGTCTGTTCTTTTTCACAAATAGGGACATCCGCTTCTTTCCTGGATTCTGATAATAAACCATCCACCACCTGAATGCACAGGATAGGGTAGAAGATGAGATCTTCCCCCATCTTCCACCGGCCCCTCTCAACACACACTCGAGGCTCTCGGAAGGGAGTTGGGGAAACGCCAATTAAGGTTTCGTGGCATCCTCCGCCATGGATTCCGTTTTTTCCCCCGCTTCTTCAAGGGCCTCCCCGGTTTCCTTCGCCACGTTTTCCATGGTTTCCTTCGAGCTTTCCATCGCCTCATCGACGGATTCCGTTGTATTTTCGGCCGCTTGATCGACGGCCTTCCCCGCCTTTTCGGCAGGACCTTCTGTTTCCCCGCACCCTGATAGAGAAGCCAGCAACCCAATTGTACAGACGAGACTCAACCCTAATGAAAGGAAACGATTCATAGCGCAAACCTCCTGTTTAAATTGGGCAACACATTGGCGTCCATCCGCTTGGTCTCTCGTTTTAGAAGGGAATTCAGTTTAAGAGAAAGGTGTCACACGGGACACGAGGACCAAATCATGCGTGAATGAACTTAGTTCATTGTACTCTAATTAGATAAAAGATCAATGATCTGTACGTAAAAAATTTTACGTGGATCTCCTGCACGACAGGTAAGGTGTTTTAAAGGGGCACCGACAGGCATGTGCTTCACACCGTCCTGCCCTGGTTTCGCCGGAGATATTCCCCACTGAAGATTTCTGTCTTCCGTCGGTATGACGGGGTAGGTCTTTGTTCATGGTGAGGTAGTGCGTTTCGTGCTTTTGCCTTAACTTTTTTATGCATTGGTCGATAACAATAGTACGTCTCTTTGGATAGTGTATGGAAACCAACAATTTAAAACAGTTGAGGGTGTTATGGCCAAACCGGTTGGAAAACTTCGAAAAATAAATTTGAGTGAAGTGTGGGGGAATGAGGCCGACGGGTTTGCCTCGTGGCTTCAGCAGGAGGAAATTTTGGAAATACTGGGGGAGACGATGGAGCGCCCCCTCAAGCCGGCTGGTGGTGACATTCCTCTGAGTATTTTGGCTGGGGGGGTCCTCGCAAAAGATGCAAAGACCGGGAATTACGTAATTGTGTTGGGTCATTTGGAAGGGATTGATCCCGAAGGGTTGGGAAAATTAATTATGTATGCTGCCGGTCTTGATGCCAAGACGGTGGTGTGTGTCGCACAGGCCATTTCTGCGGAAATTCGTCAAACTCTGGATTGGCTGAATGGCGTTTCCCGTGATGAGGTAAAATTCTATGGGGCGGAGCTAGAATTATGGCGCATTGATGATTCCGTTCCTGCTCCCAATTTTCACCTTGTGTGTCAGCCCAATTTGTGGGCGAGGCAATTAAAAATGGGCCAGGAAGAGGGAGGAGAGTCCAGACCTGCGAAGGTATCGGAGTTCTCTGAACCGAACGCCAACAATGAAGAAGCCTCGAAGGGCACAAAAGAAAAAGGCGCGGGTCCGCAAGGAAAGCCGGCTGCGGTAGGCAAAGACGGGGTTTCTGTGCGCCAGAATTTTGTCTATACCAAAACCTTTTCCTAGGCGTGTAACGATCGGTCTGCCGGTTGGGTCCATCCTTATTGCTCCTCTTCTCCTTCTTCAAGGGTTACAGCAGGAAATGGCCTGCAAAAGGGTTTTGCAAGGGTCCTGAATTCTGCGAAGCCATCTGCATGGGAATGCACGGGTTTTTTGTCTCAAATTCTCTGTATAAATTTCTACAAATTTCTGTTGGGTAGCCTGCCAGGTGTCCCGTCAATGACGATCTGGTCACTGTGCATTTCCGGGTCCTTCCTACATTTTTTCAGGGGAATCGAACCAAGAGGAGGTTGATCTGACTTGCCTCGCTTTTGTCTACGGCCCGGTAGCCCTGCCAATTATTTTTGAGAGTTCTTGCTCCCAGGTCTTTTCGACGTGATTCGGTCCGGCTTTTATGGTGGTAACCAAAATGGATCGAATATTTTTTTGCCTGTGTTGAGAGTTGGCGCGACTCATGGTAGCGTGGGGGCAAGTGTCCTCTCAACGCGTGGCGAACAACCCACAGGTCATTTGAAATAGTTGTTTGGAAAGGCCATCCTCGGTGCTTTTCGGACCTTTTCTGTGCCCATGGGCGGAAAACGGAAGAATGCGGCCTTGTTCTTGAGCGTTGCGATTGGACAAAAATTGTTGCGTTCGATTTTCTGAAAGCGGGTTCACGATGTCCTCACCAGACCAAAATCCTTCCATCGACTTTATCAGGACCAAGGTTGCGGCAGATCTGGAGAGCCAGGCTAGCGGCAAACAGGTGCATACCCGTTTTCCCCCGGAACCCAATGGGCACTTACATATCGGCCATGCGAAATCAATCTGTTTGAATTTTGGGATCGCCCAGGAATTCGGCGGGCTGTGTAACCTTCGTTTCGATGATACCAATCCGACCAAGGAGAACATGGAATATGTCTCCTCTATCCAGGAAGATGTCCGGTGGTTGGGCTTTGATTGGGACAATCGGCTCTTTTTTGCCTCAGACTATTTTGAGCAACTGTATCAATTTGCAGTAAGACTGATTCAAACCGGCCACGCCTATGTCGACAGTTTAACGGCCGAGGAGATCCGGGTATTTCGAGGCACTCTGACTGAGCCAGGGAAGGAGAGCCCCCACCGGAACCGAAGCATTGAAGAAAATCTGGCCTTATTTACACGAATGCGGAAGGGAGAATTTGCGGACGGGGCACATGTGTTGCGGGCCAAAATTGATATGGCCTCTCCCAATATCAATCTGCGGGATCCTGCCTTGTATCGTATCCGACATGCCACGCACTATCGGACAGGTGATGACTGGTGCCTCTATCCGACCTATGACTTTGCGCACCCTCTTTCCGATTCGTTGGAGGGCATTACGCATTCGTTGTGTACGCTGGAGTTTGAAGATCACCGGCCCCTCTATGATTGGCTGCTTCGTGTGAGTAACGTCTCATGCTATCCCCAGCAAATTGAATTCGCCCGTTTGAATCTCGGGCATACCGTGATGAGTAAACGCAAGCTTCACCAATTGGTGGAAGAGGGACATGTGAACGGGTGGGGGGATCCCCGATTGCCCACGCTGAAAGGGCTTCGGCGTCGAGGCTATACCCCTGAGGCGATTCGAAATTTTTGTGAGCGCGTGGGAGTGGCCAAACGTGACAGTGTGATTGAAATGGCCCTGTTGGAGCATGCTATTCGAGAAGATTTAAACCGGTCGGCGCCACGGGTGATGGCCGTGTTGCATCCTCTAAAGGTCATTATTGAAAATTATCCGGTCGGGCAGATCGAAACCTTAGAAGCTATCAATAATCCCGAAGATCCCAGCCAGGGCAAACGGGAAATTCCTTTTTCTCGTGAACTGTATATTGAACAAGACGACTTCAGGGAAGACCCACCGAAAAAGTTTTTTCGATTATCTCCAGGGCAGGAAGTCCGCCTTCGCTATGCGTATATTATTCGCTGTACCGGTGTGGAGAAAAATCCCGATACGGGGGAGGTGATGGCTTTACGATGCACCTTCGATCCTGATACGAAAAGTGGAGGGAGTCAATCGGGTCGAAAAGTGAAAGGGACTCTTCACTGGGTCTCAGCTCAACATGCTCTTCCTGCCGAAGTGCGTCTTTATGATGCCCTGTTGACTCAACCCAACTCCGGTTCCGGGGGTGAGTCTCAAGACCTTCGCCAGTTGCTCAATCCGCATTCCTTGACCGTCTTGTCTGATTGTCAGGTCGAACCTGGTCTCAGAGGAGCATCCTCAGGTAGTCGATTTCAGTTTGAGCGGCAGGGATATTTTTGTCTGGATCCAGATTCTACTCCAGATCGATTAGTGTTTAACCGGACGGTGTCTCTTCGAGATACATGGGCGAAAATAGAAAAGAAGTGACAGTTTTTCCTCCAGGCTTCACTCCTCCTTTATGGGTATTTTGAAAGAGGCGAACAATTGGGTCTCTTCTTCCGGCGTTGAAAAGCGCCATGCTCCGGCCGGGATATCCAAGGTCAATGGGCCAATTCGTACCCGTTTGAGATCGAGAACTTTGAGCGGCGTGTGAAATTTGGGATCTTTTAGGGCATGAAAAATGCGGCGGAGATGCCGATTTTTCCCCTCCCGCAAGACGACCTCTAATTGAGTTTTGGGGCCGACTTCTCTTTGTCTGGTGATCCTGTGTACTTTTAAGGTTCCGATGGTGGTCGGAACTCCCTGCAAGGTACGGGATAGGTCTTCATCTGAAATTCTTCCCCGGATTTCAACCTCATAGGTTTTATCGCATCTGCCTGGCTCTGTCAGACGGTCAACCAACATCCCATTTTGAGTGAAGAGCAAGAGACCACGGGAGTCTTTGTCCAGTCGGCCGATGGGTACCCATCCTTCCTGCAAGATGAAAGACGGAAGGGCGTGATAGACTGTTTTTCTTTCCCTCTCATCCTTTCGGGTGACAAGATACCCTTTAGGCTTGTGGAACAGGATGAGCCTGGTCCGATCCAGACGAGAAGACCCTGCCTCTGCGATCGGCCTCTTGAAGTCAGACATCGTTGTTTGGGTGGAATCGGCCGTGATGATTGAATTTAAGACGCCTGGGGGTTCTTGTCGTTCCTCGATTCAAGACTCTAGTTATATTTTTGCCAAAGTGTTGATTTTTAAAAAGAATTTCTCTCATGTTTGGTGTTTGATTCTCTGAGATGATTCCGTCTCAACCGGTGAGGAGGTGAGCCCATCCACCGGGCTCCATTCTCCCTCGGTATTTCTCGAATTCATTGATTTGTGAAGAAAATGGATGAAAATTACGAGGTAGAAGAACTTGCCGGTTGTCTTGTAGAATTTTTAGAGTTATTTTAAGAAGAGTATGTTTTTTCAAGGATCTAGTAAAGACCTGGAAAAATCCTGCCGATACAGAGAGTATTGGCAGGAATGAAGAACCGCTATCCTGGGGGGTCTTCGACATGTTAGGGAAAATCTGTTTTGTCTTGGCCATGATTGCTTTAGCCTGTTGTGTCACTGTTCTCTCCTGGTTTGGATGGGTTCATGGGGTGTCTTGGTCAAGACGCAAAACGTGTTCTCCTCATCATGGGTAAATCCCTCAGCTCGTCTCTCGACTCCTGCCTCTGTTGTTCGTGACGTGCATTTAGAATCGATACAATCTCTCAAGACTGAGTTGTCAGTATTCATGAGTGTCTGACGGTGTTTTGGCTGGTTGCCGGAACGTCGCATAGGCCAGGATCGAATGTCTGTGGGCCTAGCTTCGCGACCAGTAACCCCCTTTTTCCGGCGTTCTACGCGTGAATACTCCTCAACAGGAGGCTCTTCGCCATGTCGAGCAGTAAACGACCACCAAAGGAAATTCGGGGGCATCCCCAAGCGGGAGGGACAGCTCCCAATTGGCAGATTGAGGATACCTATCCTCGTCCCCAGAGTTTGAATGATACATTTTGGCGATGGGAGTTCCTACGCCGGCGTTCAGATTACCGCAAGGATTGGGAACAACATTATTTGCCAACCTATGATTTTGATGTGTCCTGTGCCAATGATCCTCAGTATCCCACCCGGTATCGCAAGAAAGTTTTCATGCCGGATCACCCGGCTTTTAAAGCCAGAATGCCCAATTCATTAGAAAAATATCATCTCAGCGGGCTGCCAAATCCGTCGATTGCGAAACCCTGGATGTTGTCGTTTGATTCGAATTACGGTCGAATTTATTTTGGCCAAGGTCCAGATTGGCTGGGGGGTGGTGAAGAGGTCAGCTTGTGTTTATCGGAATGGCGAATGGCGGCAGTGTTTGACCTGAAAAAGCCGTTGCCGGCTCAAATTGAAAAAATCAAGGCCGATCTTATGGAATGGCAAAAGCATCAAGTAGGCCGAAATCTTGAGCGACGAAAATGTCGTGATGAATGGCCGATGTATTTACGGGTGTTGGATGCCGTGGATCTTGGCGTGCCATTTCAGGAAATCGGACGAACCCTCTTCAATATTCCCGATGATGAAATATGTGAAGCGCGAGCCAGGCAATTGTATAAAAATGCTTGTCAAATCAGTATACATTTTCCTGTATGAGGTGTTCAGGGTACGGGAATCTGTCGGGAAATCTTCATGGTCATTGAATCAGGTGTGGAATGGTGAAAATCTAAAAATTTCATGATGCACATGGGGGATGGAACCGTACAATGAGCAAATTAATTGAGGCCTTAAACCGTTTACAGTCCGTGAGAACAGAAGAGGGTCTGTCTGCCTCTCCCTCTTCCTTCAATGTCTCTCAACCGGCTAAACAGGAACAACCGCATCGATCAAATTCTAAGCCATCGCTAAAGGAAACCGTTCACTCGGAGGAGAGCTTAAGATTCAATCTGGATCTCGGTGAATGGTTGAGCATTCTTCACCATGAATACCTTGGGAGTTTCGTCCGTGAGGGAGGTGGAGCGGTCAAGTTTGCGGTGTTCCCCGGTGAAGACGTCTTGAAAGTCTGTCACCAGGAATTAGAGGGACTGGCCAAACGTGAAGGGTATGTGTTGGCAAAAGTCGACGCACGATTCACAAAAGCCCACATGATCGAACGGCTGTTTCAGAAGATTGCCAAACAGGTCGATTGGGATGAGATGGCCTATCGGTTTGTCCAGCGGTTGCTTGAAGCGCATGGGCATCAAATTCCCCCCAAACGCGAAGAATTCTCCTTGCGGCAAGTCGCCATCTTGAATGAACGAAAGGAGCCGATGCTCCGGCGGGATATTCAAACGTGGATGGAAAAATCGATTGAAGGCGATTCCGGCCTGTGCCGCGAATTTCGCATGGCGATGATTCGGTTGTGCATGGCTCAGTTAGA
>DOFS01000511.1 GCA_003523945.1 Nitrospiraceae bacterium
TCAAAAGCTTTCCGACTATTCCCACAATTAATCCAAAAACGATCCAACCAATGACGGACATGGTCCATTCCTCCTATTTAATGGGCGGGTTGACCGGTTCCAGTGGAGACCCGGAGTTCGCTTTCACCAGGAGACCGGTCTGCGCTTGATAGTTTTCCCGGTATATTTGGAAAACCGCCAGGGCGATTCCGAGAAGAATCGGACCCAGAAACAAGCCAAGGAACCCGAAGTAGGCAAGGCCGCCCAATGAGGCAAAGAAGAGAAACAAGACCGGCAAGTCGGCTTTGGATCCCACAAGGAGAGGTTTTAGTAAATTATCCATGAGCCCGACTAAACCGGCCCCGATTCCGATCAGGACCAACCCTTTCCAAACGGGAGCAGTCCATAACAGGTACACTGCAATCGGGCCCCAGACTAATGCGGTGCCTCCAAAATGGAGGAGAGAAAAGATTGCGCTCAAGGCTCCAAGAAATACCGAAAAGGGGACGCCCAACGCCCAATAGGTAAGACCAGCAGTAAATCCTTGTGCCAAAGCCGTAAGCAGCGTGCCCTGAACTACCGCCACCATCACGTGATCAAGGCGATCCATGATCACCGCCTTGTAACTTTCCTCGATAGGAAGGGCTTCGTAGAAGGCATCATAGAGCCGATGGCCGTCGCGGAACAGGAAGAAGAGGGTAAACAGAATTACCAGGAAATCCACCACGAGATCGGCGGTGTTCCTTGCCAAGCCACCGACACCGGACAGAACGGCCCCGCCGACAGCTTTCCCTCCTTCGAGTAGAGTCGCCTGGAGATCTCCATAAGCCACGACAAATCTTCCCAATAATTCCTGTGAGAGATGGCCGACCAAAGGGAGTCTCCCGACCAGATCGGGGAGTCTTTGTAATCCACCCTCTTCCACCCAGGACAAGGCCAGTTGGTACGCATGAACGGTCTCGGTAATGACCAGGAAGACCAGATAGGCAACCGGCAACACGGCGAGCAACATCACACTTAGGGTACTTAGGGCCGCCGAGGCCGTCGTGCGGTCCCCCAGCATCCCTGTCAGGTATTGATAGAGCGGATAGAAGAGGCGAACCAAAATCATGGCCCACACAATAGGAGTCATAAACGGGGCAAAAATAAGGGCTAACACATACAGTAGAAGAGAACACAGGACGAGGAAGGCAGCAGAGAGAACTTGTGGAGACATTTATTGGGACGCCGCAGAGATGAAATGTATGAACACTCCCGGAACGATAATCTGGGCGGGAAAAGAAGGCACAATGGTCGCGAAGCGGACCACCTCCATCATAGCATGAGCTTTTGAGCCACTTGCTCCGGTTGCGCCACCCCCGTTTGGAAGACCTTCACTTCCGGGGAAGGAGGAAGTACCGTCTGAAGCCCGAGGGAATCCAGCCATAATCCCCGTGTCCAGCCCATGCTCAGGTATAGACGTTCGTTCTCCGCATCCAGGACCCGCTCATATGCCTCTTTCAACGCCTGGCCCTCTTCGCCTTGAACCTGGACGGCTGCCAGACCAATGAGTTCCCAGTTTCGATGATTTTTGGTCTCGATCATCTCTACACTCTCCGTAGCGACAAGTTGGGCCCCAAGAGAATTAATGCCCTTTAGGGCTAATGTCATGGCTTCGATCAACGCTGTGCCCATATGCCGGAGAATCTGGCGGCCAAGGGTGTCAATTCCTGGATCCAGCCCCATTCTTGCCAAAACCTCTCGGATAATTTTTTCATTTGCCTGCCTTTGCCGTAAACAGGTTTGCCACTCTTGTTTGAGATCTGTGTTCTGGGCATATGGTATTGCCGTGGAATAGACCTGCATCCCAGTCACCGTCGTTTCTAATGTCTGATATAACAGTTCGGACAGCTGGTCTTTATTCATTTCCTTATACCTTTCAGTATTCAAGGACTTCTTAACTCAGTGAACACCCTAAACCCCTATTTCCTGTCCTCGTCATTTCGTTATTGAGTTCACGATTTCGAAATCGATGCCCCGCGATGTTTGAGTTGAACTTTTTGGCACTTCACCCGGTGGGAGGTAGCACCGGCTACTGTCAGGAATTTCTTGATGTGGATCCTCTAATACTAAAAGATAGACAGTTATTGAAGGCCATTGACTCGGACCTCCCACTCAATAAGATCACATTTTCCTGTGCACTTATTATGGACAAATCACAAAGCGTAAGGCCTAAAGTGTCCAGTTGTTCACCATGAGATTCAAGAACTATTGTGATGGATGTTTTCTGGTGTAAGGACAAACATTTGTCTGTGGAAGAATGGTTACCAATCAAAGACCATTAATTCACAATTGAAGGTGGTTCTGGCATGGGCGATGTGAACCTGTCCGGCGCTTGTAACGAGGTTGGTCACATTCCTCATTTTTTTTCCTACAAACTCCGGGTTCTATGCAATATTTGCCGATAGTGATCGAAGTTCTCGTTTTGAGGCCAGTGTCCCCATTTGTCATCCTCAAGAGGAACGGAAACAATATTCTGCGATAGTCGGATGGATCCGGTCGTGGCCTCTGGATCCCCGTCCCATTGATTTATGAGACAAAATCCTCTCCGGCATCCAGGACGACGCTAACATTTATGCAATTTAGAACTCAGTCATTATTGCCCCTGGTTGTTCTCCTCCCTCTATGGATTTTCCATTCTGAATTCGTCTGGTCCCAGGAGCCTGAGGCTCAGCATGATGCACCCTCAGCCCCTGTGTCTCAACATGTTCCGCAGGAAATTGCGGTTGGAAATGACAAGGTTGACGACCGGCTCATCGAACAGCGTCTTGAGGACGTGTTTCGAAATTTACCGGAACTGGCCAACGTCGACATCAAGGTGAATGCCGGCGTGGTTCGCCTGAGTGGACAAACTCCTTCCAAGGAAGCCCATGAACAGGCTCTTGAGCTTACCAGGCGTGTTGAGGGAGTGGTAAGCGTGACGGATGAACTCACACGCAAACGGGAAGTCCGTGAACGGCTCACAGCTGTTCAGGAAAAAATGGTCAACCACCTCAATGCATTTGTCTCGTATCTTCCTCTCCTGATTATTGCTTTGACGGTGTTTTTTGTTTTTTGGCTCCTGGCCTCCTTTATCACCAGATGGGATAGACTTTATGAGAAAATTACTCCACATGCGTTTTTACAGTCGTTAGTAAAACAAATCGTCAGTGGCGCAGTAATCTTTATTGGCTTTATTGTCATGCTTGAAATTTTAGACGCGACGGCCCTGCTGGGAACAATTGTAGGTGTGGCCGGCGTCATGGGGTTGGCCCTAGGCTTTGCCCTTCGAGACACCGTGGAAAACTACATTGCCAGCATCTTGCTGAGTATTCGACAGCCGTTTAGGCCACTTGATCATATTGTCTTGGAGAATTATGAGGGATTAGTCATGAAACTTACGTCCAGAGAGACCATTCTCATGACCTTGGATGGGAATCATGTGCGCATACCGAATGCCACCGTGTATAAGGGAATCACGCTCAATTATTCCCGCAATCCCAAACGCCGGTTTACTTTTGAGGTTGGGATCGATACCGCTGTTGACATAGCAGCCGCCAGGCAATTGGCGATCGAGACGTTAAATCAAACTCCAGGGGTTATTTCTGATCCTCCGGTCCGGTGTGCGGTAGAAAAATTGGGTGATTCCAATGTGATACTGAAAATGTTCGCTTGGACAACGCAAGACAAATACGATTTTCAAAAGGTATCAAGTGAGGCGATTCGGGCCGTAAAAGAGGCCTTTGATCTTGCCAATTATGAAATGCCCGAACCCATTTACCGCCTGAAAATCCAAGGGTCTTCGTTGAACGAGGACTCGACCGTCCTGGAGCAATTGCGAAGAAAAGAGGCGCCTCAGACCCCGGCAACAGTCCAATCACGATCTAGCGCTGACGTCTCCAAAGATAATCACATTGTTGAACAAATTTCGAAAGATAGAGTCGGTCAACAAGAAATAAATCTTCTAAACCCTGATACCTAATTCTCGTGGACAATCTAATAGCAAATTTCCTCACTAGTTCGTGTGTTCAGTAAGACATCAGAGAGGCCTGGCAAGGACTCTGCGTTTGAGGGCCAAAGGAAATAGATGGTAAGATCGCAGCCCCTTAAGCGTCAAAAGTACGAATCCA